>CANPXA010000145.1 GCA_947585525.1 uncultured Akkermansia sp.
CCCCCATAAGCGGAGCTATGCTGACCTTTCTTAGCGTAAAATAAAAATTCGCCAACCTTAATTATTATAGTTGACTTGGGCGAGCCCCGCTCGCCCCCAGCCGCTTTCTCATAAACGACACGCGTTGCTTAAAAATTCCGCTGCGCATTCGCTCCGCCAAATTGCGCCGAAGGCGCGGAATTTCCCACATCGTAAATCGTAAATCGTAAATCGTAAATAGGCACCTCCGGTGCCCCCTCCTGTTGGAAGCGCGTTTTTTGGGGACGGATGTGGGTTCAGTGCCGCGAGCGTCCGTCATCCCAGCCGGATTGCTGGTGGCGTTTCCGAGTAGCCTTTTCTCGTTCTTCACGTTCGGCTTCCAGACGGGCGGCTTCTTCCTCGTCCTCAACTGTCGGGGTATCGTCGGCAAAGGCGTCAGTGCCGTCGGGATGCACAGGCTGCGGCACATCGGATTTGAGCGCGGCTTCTATGCCCGGGCGGACGGCGTTAAAGAAACTGCGCACGATGGCAGCTGCAACGTGTCCCCCTGAGATTTTCTGGTGGGGACGGCCTTCGTAGAGAGCGGCGTAAGCGAACCGCGGGTTGTCTGCCGGGAGGAAGCCGGCGAACCAGGCCAGACGACAGTCATCCGAGGGACGACCCCATTGGGCCGTGCCGGTCTTGCCCGCGTTGGAAATCCAGGAGAGCGCGGCGCGGTGCCCGGTGCCTCCGTCCACCACGGCACGCATCCCTTTGCGTACAACCGCCAGGGCAGGGGACATATCGTTCATGTTGTTTTGAACGGTCGGAGTGAATTGATACACCACGTTGCCCTCCGGATCAAGCACTTGCCGAACGAGCTGGAGCTTGGGGAGGTAGTGACCGTTGGCGATGGCAGAGATGGCGTGAGCTACTTGCAGGGGAGTAGCCAGCAGAGGACCCTGTCCGATGGACATATTTGCCGCATCGCCGGCCATGAATCCACGTCCGTAATTCCGGTACATCCAGGCATCGTCCGGCACATTGCCCGCCTTGTCGGCGAGGGGGAGACCGGTGACGGAGCCGTAGCCGAAGCGGCGAGCCGTTTCGCAGAGGCGTGCGGCTCCGATGCGGGGTTCACGGGTAGCTGCCACCTGATACATGAAGGGGTTGTTGGAAAGGACGATGGCGGTGACGCAGTTGATGTTGCCGGAAAAGGCGCTGTGGTTGCGGAAGCTGTGATTGCCGATCATGATGCTCTGGGGGCAGTTGATGACCGTGTGTTCGTCGATGACGTGGTAGCGCAGGGCAGCGGCAATGGTGATGGTTTTGAAGGTGGAGGCAGGAGGATAGACGCCCGCGAAGGCGCGTGAGACAAGAGGAGTGCTTTTATCGGAGCGCAAGGCGTCGTAGTCCTTTTGCGAGATGGATGGGATGAACGCATTGGGGTCGTAGTTCGGCACAGAAGCCAGCACAAGCACCTCCCCGGTGTGGACATCGACGAGAACGAAGGCGCCGCGACCAATCGTGTTTTCGCGCAGGGTTCGTTCAGCCGCTCGCTGCCAATCCATGTTCAACGTCGTAACGATGGTGTGCCCGGGACAGGGCTTCACCTGGAGTTCATCGAGTATCTTGTTGCCCTGTTCATCGAACATGAGGCGCCACACCCCCGGGCGACCGGTGAGTTGCTTGTTGAACTGCTTTTCCAGACCGAATCGCCCCTCGCGTCGTTCAAAAATGGGGTCATTGTGGTTGATGGGACCGGTGGGCAGTTTGGCAGGCGAGCCGGTGTAGCCGAGAATATGACAGGCGCTTTCCTTCGCGGGATACAGGCGCAGGTAGAGACTGATGAGGCGCCCTTTCTCAATTTTTTCCGCCATGTCGCGCATCTTCTTTGTCAGCTTGCTCCCCCGAACGGCAGGACCGATGGGCAGGGCGAGCCAACGGCGGTCTTTGTAATGACTGATGAGTTGCTGATCCGTTTTTTCGGTCACCTTGAACCCGGCGGCTTCAAAATCAGCCATCACCTTGCGCCCGATGCGTACGATTTCCTCCTCGCTCACGTCTTTGACAAGACGGTAGTCAATGGCGGGTTGCCACGCTACCTCCGAGCAGGCGTACACCTTGCCCTCGCGGTCGGTGATCATCCCGCGCGGCGCAGGGATGGTGAGCGACATGGTGCGTGCGTTTTTGCGTGTGAGGGCGTATGCCACACGCGAGGGATCGTGCACAGACGGATCGTTATTTGTGTCCAGAGGGACTCCTTCCGCCGTGGTGTGTACGGGAATTTCCTGTTGGAGTCCTTCGACGCGCAGGGGGGATGAGGGGTCGGGGATTCCTTCATCGGCGTCCTCTTGTTGCACTCCTTCCGCCTGGGAGGGCGCCCGGTCTTCGCCGCCGAGTTTCACGGTCTCTACCACATTTTCCTCCTCGTCCACAGGCACGGCCATCACGTCATCCGGAATGCTGCTCGCATCGGGAGAAGGCGTGGGAACCGCGGGATTCGCGGCAGGGACGGAGACCGGAACGGAAGGGGCAGATGGAAGAGCGGGCAGGGAGGGAACAGCCTGCTGCGCGTTCAGGGAGGCGCAGAGGAACAAGATTCCCAACAGAAACGGAGAACCGTAGCGACCAACTCTGCTCTGCGCCCGATCCATGGCTATCGAGGGGAAGACGTGGGGCTCACAGGGAATGAAGTCGCTCGACAGCCTGCTGCAAAGTCGGCAGGTCCTCAATGGAGATAACCGTCGCTTCTTTGCAGATGCGCGCCATCATGCCGGCGAGCGTTTTGCCGGGACCCATCTCAAGGAAGAGTCGTTCCCCCCGATTCACCATATCCTGCATACAGGCAGCCCAGCGCACGGAACCGCATACCTGAGCTCCCAGAACCTCACGGATGTGTTGCACGCTCTCCACCGGTCGTGCGGCGTAATTGCTGTACACCGGGATGGAGGGCATTTGCATGGAAACAGCTTCCAGTTCCGGGATGAGTTTGAGTTGAGCGCTCTTCATGAGCCGACTGTGGTAGGCTCCCGCGACGTTGAGTTTCTTGGCGAGCTTGAAACCCGCTTCCTTGGCGCGTGCCACGACGGCGTCAACTCCCTCCACGCTGCCGGAGACGACTGTTTGCCCCGGGCAGTTGTAGTTCGCCACATCCACGCCACACTCCTGAGCGAGCTTCTGTACAGCCTCGTCGCTCCCGCCTATCATAGCAGCCATCGCCCCCGGTGTTGCGCTGCACGCCTCTTCCATAAAAGTTCCGCGTTTTTGGACGAGGCGCAGCCCCTCCTCCGTAGTGAAGGTGCCTGCTGCTGCGTGAGCTGTGAATTCGCCCAGTGAAAGACCGGCTGCAGCCACAGGTTCAATGTCCACCTGTTCCTTGAGCAACTCCCAAATGACAAGCCCATGTAGGTAGAGCGCCGGCTGGCAGTTGCAGGTGCGCGTAAGTTCCTCGTCCGGTCCTTCAAACATAACCTTCGTCAGAGGACAGCCCAACGCTGCATCCGCTCGATCCATCAGCTTGCGTGCCGTCTCGCTGGTCTCATAAAAATCATGCCCCATGCCCACTTTCTGGGCTCCTTGCCCGGGAAATAAAAGTACTGCTTTCATGGCGTCTTTTTTTTCAAGACTCTCTCCGGAGCCTCTTTCCCCCTATGCTAGCCTCCATCAACTTGTTTGTCAAGTTCAACCACAGCCGGGGGAACCGCAGGTTCCCATGGACGATGGACGGGGGCACCGGAGGTGTCTATTTACGATTTACGATTTACGAATTACGATTTGGATTTTAGCGCGCTACGCGCGGGGAGGCAAAGCGTCCGACGGCCCCGTGTAGGGCGCACGCGAAGAGGGCGGTAAGTGCGGTTGGACAAAAGCGCAGCTTTTGCCCGCAGGGCGCTGAGGCAAAGCGGTTGACGGTCCCGTGTGGGCGCACGCGAAGAGGGCGGTAAGTGCGGTTGGACAAAAGCATAGCTTTTGCCCGAAGGGCGAAGCGCCGATGGGGCGGCGCTGAGTCAAGGTGGTGCCGAAGCGTCAATGGACGATGTTGGGAATTCGCGCGCTACGCGCGTTTATGCGGAGCGAAGGCGTAGCGGAATTTTTTAAATCACGAGAGAGGAGATGAATGAAAACGATGGAAACGTATACCGTAGAAGCAAAACCGTACAGAAGAAAATGTTACTTTGGGGTGATTTATGGCGATTACGCTTTACAAATCATTGAATATCAATCATGAGCGATTTTATAACTCTGTGTATCTCTTTTTGAAGGAGATGTCCAGACATTTTTTGTTATCAAGCAAAAAAAATAAGGGCATAGGAAGGATGAGTCTCTTGATATTTTGAGCGAAAGAAATTTCTGAAGTTCGATATATGTTATGCTGGCAAAATCAAATAAAAAGAAAGAACGTCGCGAGAAATTTCCTTTCCCTGTATTCAGGATCGCATAAGAGCTCCGTCCACTCCTTTAGCGGATGAAGATAAAATCCAAATTAAGCCAGGTGGTGAAAGGGGCCCCTTTTCATTTTTTTACGTCTGATAGACGTTTAAGTGATTTATAAAGAATAAGATAGCATTGATGAAGAAGCTCATCTCCTTCAAAAAGAGATACACTGACGCGAACAAGGAAAGATAGAGGGATACATATGGTGGTTATTATACAGGCAGGAGGGCTCGGGAAACGGATGGGCATGCTGACAAAGCACAAGCCTAAGGCATTGGTTCCGGTGAAGGGTTTGCCGTTGATTTTTCATCTGTTTCGGCAGCATGCGGGGGCGGAGTTCGTGGTGGTGGGAGATTA
>CANPXA010000146.1 GCA_947585525.1 uncultured Akkermansia sp.
GACAAAAGCACAGCTTTTGCCCGAAGGGCTCAGCGCCGATGGGGCGGCGCTGAGTCAATGTGGTGCCGAAGCGTCAATGTCCCAAAGCCCACGAGACGGCTTAGCATAGTTCTGTGAGCTTTCCTCGTAACGACCGCTCGAGATTTTTATCCACCACCTCTGCTATTGCTTCGCAAAAACGCGCGTAGCGCGCTAAAATTCCCATCGTAAATCAAAACATGGACGATGGAGGTAAAGCAGTGCACCCGGCATGGCATAGTTCCTGACGCTTTCTCATTAACGACACGAGTTGCTTAAAAATTCCGCTGCGCTTATGCTCCGCATCCCGCGCGTAGCGCGCGAATTCCCTGAAATCGTAATTCGTAATTCGTAATTCGTAAATAGGCACCTCCGGTGCCCCCGTCCATCGTCCATAACCAATGAATTATGTTTCATCGCCCACCGATAACCGTCTGTTGAGATCGCGTTTTTCTTGGGACACGTGTGGTGCCACTCGTCAATGGAAATCCATTTTCTTGCCATTTCGGGAATGTGTGGTAGAATCTGAGCCATGGAAAGGAGCGTCAGAGCCGTGCTGGTCGCCGTGTCGGGACTGCTTTTCTTCGGTTGCCAACAGACCCCACCCCTACCGGACACCCCCGCTGAGAGCGGTAACATGGCGGAAAAACCATTGGGCTATACAGCTCTGCCCGGTCAGGCTGCAACATCTTCCACACCGTCTGAGACGACTACAGCTTTTGAATTTGCAGCTGCCTCATTTGGTGCGCAATCCTCTTCATCCTCCGATGGAACGGGGGGAGTCAACACGAGGGAAACCATCCCTACCGCCCCTGTGTCACGTCCACCCCTGCCCGTTTCCCTCCCGGCATCGGCTCCTGCGGCGCCGCCTATACCGGATCCACGTCCTGTATCAGACGCGGATGGAGAGCTATTTTCCGCACGCCAAGTTCCCGCCAAAGCCTCTGCCTCCTCCGGAGGTACAGCCACCATCTCCGCTGTCGAGTCCAGCAGCAAGATCTCCGCAGACCCGGGAGGCTACGCTGTGCAGGTCACCAATGGCACAAGCGGACGTCTCTTCATCGAGATGCAGGATGACTCCGGCAATATCTTTCCGTTCGGTTTCATGTACGCCGGGCAGCGCATCGCCTCCCGTCCTCAAGACCCTCGTCCCATCAAGGGACAACTCACTGTCGTCATCCGTGACCCCGACCAACCCAGCGCTCCGGAGTTGAGACGCTACCACGTCGATCCCCCCGACAATTATGTCGGACACACCCTTGGCATCACGATCCTTCCGGGCGGTCGTTACAGAGCTGCTGTGGACGGCAAGGTCTATTTCACTTCTCCGGAACCCGCTGCCCCGACCCCTCAGCAATAACTTCTCTCTCCCAAGGTAAACGTATTTGAAAGAAGTGCATCAACAGAGAGATGCTCTTATTGATCGATATCATCATTGATGCCTATCAAAAATCATGACAACAAGCGTTCATCATGGTGACGGATCTAGAGAACGCACCCGCACACGTTGATGATTCGAAAAATTTGCGCAACGCGCACATTATTTCCAAATCGTAAATAGGCAAACGCATTTCAATGCGTTTGCCGGTCCGTCTCCTCGTTTCTCATCACACTCCACTGGTACGCCAGCAGCTCGATCCAGCAGAGCGCCCAAGTGCTGAGGCTCATCCACATCCCATGCCTCAACCACAGCCAGCTGAGCAGCCAAAAGCCCGCTATGCCTGCGAGCAGCAGGGTGCTGCGCAAAAGACCGGGAAACAATCTCGGTAGCCTCGGCAACCCCAACAGGCACACCCCGATGAGTACGCTCAAAATCACCTGTCCGATCACCGTTCTCTGCAGTGGATTGAGAACCAGCACTCGCGCACTTTCGGGTCTCATCCCGGGGAGGTAGGTCACCTTCTCCTCAGCCAGCAAAAGAGACAACGTATGGGCCATTTTTTGAGCTCTTTCCTCGCCGGAGTGCAACTGCGGTCGCACGATGAGCGCACACTCTGCCATTTTGTTTTGTCCCACCCCCTCCGTGCCGAGCAGATCCTTGAGATCCAGCGCACGAGCCCGAGCTGCTCCCAGCGGCGTCCTCCCACTCACATCAAGTGGGAGCGTTCTCTTTCCCAGCCGTATTGCTTTTCCCGGCTTCACCAATACATCCCCCTCTTTTAATCCGAGTTGTTCCATTGCCACCCTCAGCGGCAAAGTTGGCCACACTCTGTCGTTCCACTTCACCAACAACGGAACGGATAAGTGCCTCTGCTGAGCTTCCCCCTCCGTGAGCAATTCATCCTCGACGTAATCCGGTACGACGACGAAACTCTTTTCCATCCCGATCGGCAGTTGAAAAACTCTTGCATGATTCGCACTCGGCAAACGGGAAATATCTCCCTCCACCTGCTCCGCCGCGAATACGCTCCCCATCAGCTCCTTGGGCGTTTCCTGGGCTTGCGCCGCGTTGTACCCCCGCAACCCGACCGTTACTCCTTGCAATGACTCCAGCGTGCTGCTCAGCATCACACGAGCCATCTCATCCTGTTCATCCTGCCACGTAAGCGGCGAGGAAACGCCGACTCTACGGATGCCGTTGCGTGTGTTCAGGCAGTGCAGAATCGTCGCGAGTTCCTGCATTTTTGCACGTGAGGCATCTGCACTCCCGGGTTCTGCTCCTGTATCCCAGTACACGTAGGCAACCTCGGGGTAATGCGGCATCCGGTACGTCATGAGTACCTTCTGCATACGCGGAGGATCCCCGGGAAAAGACAACCTCACCGGCTCTCCCTCTCGTCCGACAAAGGCGTTGTAGAGAGCTTCATCTGTCCGGTGCAACAATCTTGGTCCAAACACCGCAGTAGCCGCCAGGAGAACGGCTCCTATGACCATTTTTACGAGAGGATGGACCGCACGCATGACGCCAGAGGGGCTACAGGTGAATTGGATGGAATGGCCGCACACACACCGCGCAGGATGCGTATGCCCGTCGGAATGAGCTCGAGATACCACGGATTGCCTTGGTTATACCCTATGTTGGCGAAGGCTCCGAGCGCCTGCATCAACCTCTGCAAGGCACAGGCGAGAACCCTCTGCGGCGTGGCTCTGCTGCCCGGCAAGGAAAGCGCATCCTCCAGCAAAATCGCCCGCAAATCATCCGATAGGTCCATGTACGGGTCGTAGAGGAGTGACGCCAGATCGTACTCCGGCAAACCGAAACGCATTCCCTGGAAATCGATCAAATAGGCGTCTCCTCCAACCAGCATGATGTTCTGACTCTGAAAATCGCGGTGCACAGGACTCCTTTCCTGTTCGGCGAGCCACTTGACCGCCGCCCTGCATTCCGCACGCTCAGAAAAGCCCTTCGCCGCCACGCTGTGGAAGTGCCTTCCTAGCAGATGTTCGGCAAAATAATCCTGCTCCCACGTGTAGAGAGCCTCGTCAAACGCCGGCTGCAATTCCCAGTCCGGCTGCACCATGTGGAACTTGTGCACCGCCCTCAGCGCCGCCCGGTACGCTTCGAGCAGTTCCCCCGTGCTCTTTCCTTTCAACCTCAGCAGACTCTTCTCCCCCAAATCCTGCACCAGACAGGCTCCCCGACCTCCTCCACAGTCCTCCCGTGCATACACTTTGGGCACGTTTACGCCCGCTCTCCTCAATCCGTCCGCTGCCGGCAGAAAGGAGGCGTTGTCTTTCCTCTCCGACGTCCAATAAATACCGATGAGTCCCCGACAACTCGGATGCACGCAGCGCGCGATGAGTCTGCCGGATGCCCCCTCCGCTACCACCCGCATCTCGCCTTCCTGCACTGCGGCTCCTGTATATTCATGCAGCAGCCGCATGAGAGTCTGCAAACCGCTGATGCCGGTGGAATTCATGCGCAACCTCAATGACCGTTACACCTTAAAGAAACTCAAATCCGACCCGGATTCCTCCTTTTTCCCTTGCTCCTGCCGCATGTTACGAACCGCAGCTTCCTCCGCCGGGGGTACCATCGCTGATGGGATCGAACCTGTTGACTTCGGCTGAGGCATCACCGGAGCAGGCTCCTGTTTGGGCAACGGCGCACCGTTCAGGTTAAAATACGACTCCTCCCGATGAGGCTTTTCCCCGGTAACTCGACTCCTCCTCTCCATGGGGCTTTCCGCAAGCTCCGGCTCCTTCGACGTCTCGGTCGCCACCGCGGTCAAATTCTGGTGCAGCCTTATGTCGATCAACATAAATAAAACCGCCGCCACAGCCAACGGCCACGCTCCTACCAGCAGACCTCCGATAAACGGCTCCATGGGTTCTCTCGGCGTCTGCGCTATGTAGATCCCCAAATTCAAACACCCACCCATGAGAAGGAATAACGATACCAGCAGTGCTATGATGATCGGCATATTCGCATTCTACCGTTTTCAATTCCACAAAGCAAGCCCGTTCTCCACGGCAAATGCATTAGGCCACGCGTGCCCCATGAAAAACGCGATCCCAACACGCGGTTATCGGCGGGTAATAAAACATAAGCCATTGATTATGGACGATGGACGATGGAAGCAAAGCCGGGGCGGCGTCATGGCGTAAATACAAACCTTTCTAACCAATCACCAGTTATGTTTAACCCACCACCTCAGCATTCGCTCCGCATCTCCGCGCGTAAGCGCGCTAAAATCCAAATCGTAAATCGTAAATCGTAAATCGTAAATAGGCGCCTCCGGCGCCCCGCCCCTTTCCTACCGCCACCACCCCA
>CANPXA010000147.1 GCA_947585525.1 uncultured Akkermansia sp.
CAGCGACAACCCGTGATTTTACCTACCACCAATGCTTGAGCATTGCATTTCCCGCACGTAGTGCGCTAAAATCCAATTCGTAAATCGTAAATAGGCACCTCCGGTGCCTCCGTCCATCGTACATAACCAATGGTTTATGAGTCCGCCTCGGTGCGAGCCGTGAGCTCGCCTTGGGAGAGGGAAATGTGCAGGCGAGTGCCCGGTGGAGCGTCCTGAGCGCGTAAAAGAAGGGAACCGGAGTCGGAACGCACAAGGGCGAAACCGCGTTGCAAAGCATTCTGGGGGCTTGCCGCGCGTATTTTTTGTTCCAGCACCTGTAAGTCGGAGCTGAGGCGACTGAGGTGAGAGCGAGCGCGCAGCAGCACCGCCTGTTGTGCAGACTCCATGAGGGAACGTCCACGGGCGAGCTCTACGTGCAGACGACCGGGCTGCAATCGCGCTTCATGGAGAGAGAGCAGATGGTGAGCAGAGTTCAGAAAAGACCTGCATCGATTGTGCAGCTCATCCTCCAACAGGTCGATGCGCTGGGAGTGCGATGCCAGCAGTTCCATGGGGCGTCGGAGCTTGCCGCTCTCAATGGCGCGCAGCCGTAAGGCGGATGAGTCCAGTGCGCGTCGCACAAGCTTGAGCATGGTTTGAGCAGAGGTGTCGAGGAAAGCTTCCAAGGTGGCAGCATCCGGAGTGGTGAGTTCAATGGCGGCGGTTGGGGTCGGAGCCCGGAGGTCCGCCACGAAATCAGCTATGGTAAAGTCCGTCTCGTGTCCTACAGCCGAGACAACGGGTATCTTGCTGGACGCTATGGCGCGCGCCAGGAGTTCTTCGTTGAAGCACCAGAGATCCTCCAGCGAACCACCGCCACGAGCCAAAACAATGTAGTCCACTTTCGGCAGATCGTACTTCTCCGGTTCACTCCACATCCGGACGGCGCGGGCGAGACCAACCTCGGCCCCTTTTCCCTGAACTTGTACGGGCAGGAGGTAGGCTTGCATCCACGGGGCTCGTTGCTCGAGGCGGTGTCGCATATCTTGGATAACAGCGCCCGTGGGAGAAGTGATGAGACCGACTGTCTGGGGGTAGGGTGGAATGGGTCGTTTGCGTCCTTCATCGAAGAGACCCTCGGCTTCAAGTTTACGCTTCAGTTCCTCAAATTGCTGTTGGAGTGAGCCGATGCCTGCTTCCTGCACACGCTCCACGACAAACTGGAGGGAACCGCGTCCTTCCCACACGGTGGCCTTGCCAGAGATCTCCACGCGCAGACCTTCCCTCAGCATCACTCGGCAGGAGGCCGCCTGATAGCGATACATCACGCAGGCGAGTTGCGCGTGCTCATCTTTGAGAGTGAAGTAAACGTGTCCGCTGGAGGCCGTCTTACACGATCCTATCTCACCCTGTACACTTTTCTCTCCCACCTCCACCTCAACGGCCCTCTTCAAATGCGCCAGCAGTTGACTGACGCTCCATGGTGTGTCTCGGTTCATCGTTTTACAGCGAGCGCTTCGTTGGAATCCCTCCATTTCTCTGCCTCAAATCCCTTAACATACGAGAACAAATCACGAGGGGTGTAGGGATGAAACAATTCGATCTGATCGGCGGAGAGGCGTTGCAGGATGGCTGCATTGAGTACACGCGCTATCTTCTGTGTCATCCCGAGCGTGAGCTTTCTCCCCTTTCTGGCGCGCTGCACCTGCTTGTGGGTGAGCTGCTCTTCGTCCCCTCCCGCTACGACCAGATCGTGATTCGTGAGTTCCCAATGCACCATGAGCTCATTGAGGCGTTGAAGCCCAAATTCTCTTTCCTGCTCCGTTTTCTCCATGTCTTTCTTAGAATCCGGGTATATGACGCACCTTGAATCCCGTGCAACGCCGGGACTTCGTGTACCAGCGGGGACCAACCCCACGACCACTCCCCGTAGTATCAAAACGAGCCCCCGCTATGATCAAAAACACATGGCCCGGCTTCACATAGACCGTGAGCCACTTTCCGTACCCCGGTCTGCCCCAACGCAGAAAATCTCCGGACACAGGCGTTGTTCCCTTCTTGAGCATCCCCGCCTCCCTGAGGACAAATGCCACCGACCCTGAGCAATCGTAGGCGCTGTCATGGTGTCTTCCGTGTCCGCCTCCGCGGCGGTACGGCTTACCCACTATCTTGTTGGCGGCAGCAATCGCGCGCTTGATTCGCTTAGGAGCTTCTCTGGGAGCCAGAGCTTTTCCTCCTACCAAACGCACCGTATATCCCTTGCGGAACACGTAATCAGGCGTATACACGTCCCTCTGTTGCTGACAACTCGCCAGCAACCAGACTAATGCCGCCATTATGAGGAGAACGTGTTTCATGACCTCTCTTTCCCCATTCTATCATATACGGTGTCTTACCGCAAGCGTTGATTCCCCCCCCAGGCAAACGCGAAGCGTTTGCCTATTTACGAATTACGATTTACGAATTACGATTTATTAATAATGTGCGCGTTGCGCAAATTTTTCGAATCATCAACGTGTGCGGATGAGTTCGCTAGCTCCATCATCATGATGACCGTTTGTTGTCATGATTTTTGATATGCATCAATGATGATATCAATCCATAAGAGCATTCTCTTCGTTGTTTCACTTCTCTCAAATGCGTTTGCCCTGCGATCCGGCATAGCAATATACCCAGCATGGCGTAACTCCGGACGCTTTTCTTCTGCCACCGCCCTCGTCCTCGAAAATTCCGTTTTACTTCCGCTCCTCAAAAACACGCGTAGCGCGCTAAAATCCACATCGTACATCGTACATCGTCCATCGTACATGACCAATGAGTTATGTTACATCGCTCACCGATGACCGCCTGTTGGAAGCGCGTTTTTCTTGGGACGGATGTGAAGATTATTCTTGCATATCTTGCAGAAGGTGCGAGAATGAAGGTAATGAGTGGAAATGCGGATCAGAGTGGGGCGGGGAGTCGAAAGGCGCCGGGAGTGTTTGCTTGGGATATGGTGCGTAAGGCGTTACGCGCGGCCGAGGAGGGGGTGTATTGCTGGGACATCAAGACAGGTGAGATCTACTACACGGAGCAATGTTTGCGGATGATGGGTGCGCCGGTGGATGAGGTTGCACCCAACATATTCACGGATTCTGAATCGACGATCCACTCGGAGGATTGCGCCTTTTTTCAAAATGCGGTGCAGAGGTACATGGAAAACAATGACAGCACACCGTTGCGGGTGGAAGTGCGCTTGCTGCGCCAAGGGACGCGTGGATGGAAGTGGATTCGAGTGAATGGTTTGCTGGAGCGAGATTCTGAAAAGAAGCCGGAGAGGTTGGTGGGCGTGTGGGTGGACATAACACGCCGTAAGATGGCAGATATGCACGCCATGGAGGATCGTGATCTCTTCCGCACACTCATCAATTACCTGCCGGATAATATCTACTTCAAAAATAAAGAATCGCGCTTCATCATGGCAAATGAAGCTACGGCTCGCAAGATGGGCGTCCCGACACCCTCCGACCTCATCGGCTGCCGTGACACCAATTTCTTGTCCGCCGAAACGACGGGGGTCGCACGGCGAGAGGAACTGGAGATCATGCGCACGGGAGTGCCCATCACGAACAGGGTGCACAGAGAACAATGGAAAGGGGGAGCTGATTCGTGGTGCAAGCTATCCAAGTTCCCTTGGTACGCGTCTGACGGGAGCATCAAAGGAATCGTGGGGATTTCTTCGGATGTGACAGAATTAGTGGAGACGCAACACCGTTTCCGCCGCTTGGCAGAGCAACTGGATGAGCGTAACCGGGCGCTTGAAAAGGAGATAGGATTGGCGCGCGAGATCCAGCAGGCGCTGCAGCCGGAGAGAATTCCTCGAAGGGTGTGGCACGGTGAGTCAGGAGTGGAACGCTCGGCACAGTTTTACCACGTGTATCGTCCGAGTGTGGGAGTGGCGGGGGATTGTTTTCATGTGTTTTCCGTCGGAGAATCGGCGGTAGGTATGTTGATATGTGATGTCATGGGGCATGGGGTTCGTGCGGCATTGATAGCCTCCATGCTTCGCGGTCTGATGGAGCAGGTAGCAGGTTTGGCCGATACACCGGCTCTGTTGCTCTCTTCATTAAATCGGCAATTGCATACAATCTTCAGCAAGGCGAACATCACCATGTTTGCCAGTGCATGCTATCTCTATCTCGACCTGAAGACCGGGCGTCTCACCCTTTCCGGAGCAGGGCATCCTGCGCCCATCGTGGTGCCGCACAACGGAGAGGCTTTCCTCCCGCCCTTGCCCCGTTCTCCGGCGCTCGGTCTCGTGGAACACGCCATGTACCGCGAGTATGAACTGCACCCTGAACCGGGCATGAAGGTTATGCTCTACACCGATGGCCTCATTGAGGCGCCAAACGCAGCGGGCGAAGAACTCGGGGCTGCGCGCATCTTGTCTCAGCTCCGTGAACGTCCTCCGGCAGATATTCGCTCCATGCTTGAGCAGGTATTGGCTACCATGCGGGATTTTACTCACACGGAAGGGCAAGACGATGACCTCTGTCTTCTCGGTGTGCAATACTCGGAAAGCTGAGTTACGAGTTATTTTTTGAATTACGAATTACGAGTTTGCCATCTCGAAAAACTCAATTTTATAGGGAACGAAAGAGCAATAAGAGTCGCCTTTTCCTCCTTTTCGAGGTGTTTTCTCCAAAATCAGGTCAAATTTAGCCTGATTTAGCCTGATTCAGGTACCCGAGCGCC
>CANPXA010000148.1 GCA_947585525.1 uncultured Akkermansia sp.
CTTCGCCATGAAGGAGGTTGTGAACTTGCATAATGTCGGCGAAATGGTGGACCTCATCCTGCAGAAAATAGGGTAAATTCTCGAGACCTTGCATCATGAAGAATTGGCATCAGAAATTGTTCATCCTTGCCATTGTCCTTCTGTTGGCATTGCCGATGAGCTACATGCTCGGCGTGAAAGATAAAACTATGTTATATGGCGTCGAGCCCATCGCGGAGTTGTCGAGTCTGCAAGAAAAATCATGGATGGACCGCAACTTTCAACAAGGGTTTGAAAAGTGGTGGGCCTCGCATTTCGGGTTCCGAAAATTAGCACTCAAAACAAAAAACACTCTCTATGATTTGGCTAATTTGAACGAGATCCACTCCGGATATGGAGGAGTACTCATCGAAACAAATAGCAAGAATTTACTCACGAAAATGGAAATTTCACTCTTGTGCAATGCACCTTGCATGCAGAACAGGGAAATACTTGCCCAAAAATTAAGGAATTTGGTCAAAACTCTGCAGGCAGACGATCGGTCAGTATTGTTTGTGCTAGGACCGACGAAAGCAGATGTGTATGGAACTGAAATCCCTGTGCGCTTTCAATTTTTTGCCCATCGAAAATTTGATGTTTACGAATACTGGGAGAAGTTGCTCCAAGAACTAAAAATCCCTTATATCAACACCGTTCCCATGGTGAAAGACATGGCGAAAAAAGAGGGCTTTGAGCCTTATTCGCGCACGGGAACACATTTGGCTGCTTATGGCGCTTACCGTGTAACGCAGGAAATTCTAAAAAGGTTGGGACTAGAGGAGCCTGCCATACAGCGAATAATCATGGGGGATGAGACACATTTCGGCGAACGTGATATTGCCAATGTGCTGAACTCGTTCATAACTTACCTGCCTGACGAACGCTTTTTTCAGGTGACGCTCGTGCCGCCTCGAAAGGAAATCCCCAAAAACTTTGTCGTCATCGGTGATTCCTATACGGGCTCGTTCGTAAAAACGGTAATACGCAATAAATATGTGAATCCACATCGTATTTTGAGGATTTTCAATCGCCTGATGAAGGAAGAGGAAGTTTCCGCTTTTTTTAATAATAAAGACGTTTATCTCTTTATTAATCAGGTAACCAATTGGAATAATCCGGAAGCATCAATGTTCAGGAATATCGATACGATCCTCAAAAAGATGCCGACACATTTCATGCACGATTGGCTACGAGATGAACGGGGCGGTTTGGTCTCAACCGACAAGTCCCGCATCGTCATCCCCAACGTGGATAGGAGAGACCTCAGACTTAAGTTTATGATCTCTCAAGTCGGTGGAAAACTCATTGTGAACGGCAAAGATATCGTCATCGATAAACGACAATTCGAAACGGTCTTGCCAGGAAAAGATACGGATGGAAAATATCGTTTTCTCATCACGCTGAAGACAGAAAACCCGGTCACGCTTTCGCAGATAACCGTCCAGCCATTGCTTTCCGTGCGAACTTACAACTTTGCCAATAAAACACTGCCGATTGAAACATCCGGCCTCTCTTATGCGGGGGCTTGGGGACGTTGGTCGGATGGAGATGTTGTTAAGCTGCAGCTTGATGTGCCGCAGAACAAACCACTAAAATTTACGTTCAGGGAGACGCATGCGTTTGTCCCGAAAGAAAATCCACTTGTGTTGGCTGATGTTTTTGCAAATGGCAGAAAGGTAGGGACGTGGACATTTAGATATAAAGAGGCCCATCCTAAAACGGAATTTGTCGTTCCCCCGAGCGTTCTAAAAATCAAACAGCCGTTGGAGTTGATGATTAAGATCAAGGGAGCAGTCAGTCCTGCCGAATTGGGCATGAGTGACGATAAAAGAAAGATCGGATTAGGTCTTCATTCACTCATCATCACCACAGCGCAGTAAACGCATAACGAATGCGATTGCTGTTTGTGCATTGTCGACACCGTTCACACGTGGCGTATATAGATCGACGTTCTGCTCTCGTCTGGGGGAACAGGCTGGCTGACTTTTGGGAAGTCCCGGCTCAACCTGTGGATTGCAAGAATAAATGCAACAGATGACAGAAAGAGTTGAGACCATGGGAGGAGAGGGGTAAAATAGTAATAGAAAGGATTGAACCTTATGCCAGACGGATTCGGCAGTGCCTTATTCGCGGCTTGTTGGCATACTTCCATCCATCCGTAGAAATTGCATGGGAAATGAGTTGAACGAGCCCAGAAGAGATTTTATGGGGCGTAATGCCTCAAAAGAAAAAGTCAACGAAGTCCGATGCCTCAAAATAAGCGGTTACCCAACAGTCTAGCATTTTCTCCGAGATTTGCAAGACTTTGCTGGGAGTTCAGATCATCAAATGACTTCTCTTTTCGCTGCTCACTTGTTTTCTTGTATCGAGAGATTACAGAGGCGTATTCTTCCATCCATACAGAAAGTAACTCTACTCTTGCTTGTTTGCTCATTTTAAGTGGTATGTGTTTGATATTATCCCTTCATTTTTGAGGCATCAAGCTTTCGGGAAATTCTTTTTCTTCGTTTCTGGCGACCCTTCGGTGACTTTATTTTTGAGGCAATGCGATAATCAAAAGCTATCCCACAATTTGCTTGACTTTTATGGAGGGGTGCCATAACGTGAGCCGAGAAAGGTGGTTTGTTCCCTCGTGATCGTTTTGTATTCGAAATGATGAAGCCCTTTCAGAATTCGATCAACAAACAGAGAGAGTTGCGAACTGAATACCTATAGACCCGATGAACATCAAAATCTACCTGAGTTACCACGACCGTCACAAACTGGTGAAAAGCAAGATTCTGACACCTATACAGACGGGGTGTGCAGGGGCAGATGCGCTGTATGAAGGAATGCTGCGGGATGATGAAGGGGAGAATATTTCTGCGGAGAATGACAAGTACTGCGAGCTGACGGCACAGTACTGGGTGTGGAAAAATTACGAGGCTGCAGGGAACCCGGAGTACGTGGGATTCATGCACTACCGCCGCCATTTCATGTTTGATGATTGGGAGGGGAATCCGGAAGCTGTTTGGCTTCCGGGAGGACACGTTTATTCCGTCGCCTGCGTTATGCCGGCGTATATGCAGCATGTTCGTGATGATCTTATCATGCAACGCGTGGCGGGACAGGACTGCGTGGTACTCAAGCCATACGATGTGCGGAACCTGGGGAAAGCGAGCGTACGGGAGCAGTACACGTGCATACGGGGGCAGCAAAGGGAATGGTTTGACCTACTGTTGGAGACCGTGCGAAGGCTCTACCCGGACTATGCGGCAGCGGCGAATAAACTTGAGCAGGGCAGTATGCAGTACTTGTGCAATATGTTTATCATGCGGCGAGAGCTTTTTTTTGAATACAGCGAGTTCTGTTTCCGCATTCTTGCCGAAGTGGACAGGCAGGTGGACAGCACACAACTGAGACCGGCCGCAAAGCGTTTTCTGGGGTATCTTGGCGAATTTTGCCTGACGCTCTACTTGTTTCATATTCAAGAGAGAGACAAAACGAAAATACTTGAACTCAACGGGTCGTATATCCTTTCCGATGAAAAAATAGAGTCCACCCTCAGCAAATTACTCTTCTATCGTCTCATGAGCAAAATAACTTTCGGCAAGCTCCGCCGTTCCTATAAAGCGAAGAAGAGACAAATCGCTCAACTCCGGCGGCTAGAAAAGCTTTCCTCGCACCCGCGGCAAACGAATTGAACAATGTTGAACCATTCGTTTGAGTGTCACGATTCATAGTGTTGCGGTTTGTTTTAGAGAAATTACTCTAGCATGCTTTGAACTTCTTGGCACCCTCTTTTGTGCCAAGAACCTGTTGCATTTAATTTTGCGATCCTCAAGTAAAACTAGTATCATAAAAAGTGCTTGATAATCCCATGAGGAAGTGGTACCATGGGTATGTCATGGTGGATCAGACCACATTAGCAAACCGAGTAGCTGCTCGTCGTAAGAGATTGGAGCAGGAACTCAGATCGTCTGAGCGTACCGCAACAGCAAAGGTGGCTCGTGGCAACGTCTACCTGCTAATGGGCAAATATGCCACAGAGAAAGACTTGCAACAACGACTCAGCCGACTCACTCAGTTATTGAAAGTTTTTGCGTAAAATTGGCATGCCCACGGATACGGAGAAGCAGGAGTTCATAGAAGGGTTCATAGCTGCTGAGGGAGCTCTAAAAAAATATGAGCAAGAAAGCACGGAAACCCTTCTTCCGTGCATCAATGAGTTGCGTTACTCTGCTTATCATGTGGTTCAGGCATTAAAAGCGGAGCAGAATGGCGAATCGGCTGGCAGCCATTGGCAGAGAGCTATCAGGCACACTCAGCGGGCAAAGTTTGACGTGATGGAGTTCAATGTTGCTTTGTGCATGGACAAGGTGGAGAAAATCACTCAATCCTACAAAGGTTACGAATTCCTCGCAGGGAGCATCATACCGAACTATTTTAAGCATTCAAAAGCCCTGTATGCTATTGCTTTGGAATTAGAGAATCTGCATGAGTTCGATAAGGAATCCCCGGAGTTTATTAAGTTATGCGAGAAACATATTCGCGCAGCTCGTGATTTTATCCGGGATTTTTATGCTGCTGAGGAAGTTTTGTTCTCTGAGATAGAGAGAAGAGAGTTAGAAAAAGAACAGGCGACAAAGGAGAAAAAACACGATAGAAAGATAGCTTGGGTGCAAGTAATCATCAGTGCTGTATTGG
>CANPXA010000149.1 GCA_947585525.1 uncultured Akkermansia sp.
CGTAATTCGTAATTCGTAATTCGTAATTCGTAATTCGTAATTCGTAATTCGTAATTCGTAATTCGTAATTCGTAAATCGTAATTCGTAAATAGGCGTGCCCCGCTCGCCTCCGCTCCGCCTTCCCGCGCGTAGCGCGCTAAAATCCAAATCGTAATTCGTAATTCGTAAATCGTAAATGAGGCGCCCTTAGGCGCCTCCCGCCTTTTCTCCTTGCTCATCCTCTCCAAAACAGGTATACTCCACCCGTCATCACAACCACAATGAAAAAAGTCTTTGTCACCGGTGCTTTCAGCGTCGTACACGCGGGGCACATCCAATTTCTCAAGGAAGCACGTGCTTTGGGCGATTGCCTCATCGTGAGCTTTCCCACAGAAGATTTGCTCTGGGAAGTGTACGGACGAAAGTCTGTACTGAGGGATGCGGACAAGATGTCTCTCCTGCGCTCTCTTGAAATGGTGGACGAAGTGGTGTGTTCCATCGACCACGATGCCAACTTCTCCTTCCGCAGCGCTTTTCTGGAAGTCAAACCCGACATCTTTGCCGTGACCGATGACGACCGCTACATGGAAGCTAAAAAAAGAATCTGCGATGAAACGGGCGCACAGCTTGTCACCCTCAAAAAAACGGCGCCGACGAGCACGCAGGTAACCAGCAGCACAGAGGTGCTCAATCGCGCCAAGGCTCCCGCCCACGTTCCCCTGCGGGTTGATTTCGCCGGCGGTTGGCTCGATGTTCCCTCTTATGCCATCGAGGGCGAATACGTTGTCAACTGCGCCGTCTCTCCCACGGTCTCCCTGCGCGATTGGGAATACCGCAAAGGAGCGGGTCTCGGTGGAAGCGGCGCCTGGAGCGTCCTCAATGGCTGGGATCCCGTTCAATCGGAACTCGGTCTCGGCGTCGGTTGGCAGGACCCCGCCGTCATCGCTGAAACCGGCGCTTGCGTTTGGAAGTCCGGTCCCCTGCCCGTGCTGGATTTCAAAAACACCGGTAGTTTCCTCTCCGGTCTCATAGCCGTGTACGATACCCGCATCCGTCACGATACACCCGGTCTCGCATCACGAACGAGAGATTTTCAGGCCATCGCGCGAGCAGCTCGTGTAGCTCGCCTCGGCGTGCAGCAACAAGATGTGCGCACCCTCGCCGTCGGCGTCTCGATGAATTACCATGCCCAGCTCGATGAAGGGATGGAACCCCTCCCGGATATCCGGGGAAGCCTGGCCGGCAAGTACTGTGGCGGCGGACACGGCGGCTACGCGGTCTATCTCTTTGAATCCACCAAGGATCGCGAGAAAGCCCTCTCCCTGTGCAAAGACCTCTACCCCGTTGAACCGTACTGCCGAACCTTCGGGCGCGATGAACCTGTTGCATGGGATCCCTTCTACCTCGACCGCATTCACCGCAGCCTTGCCGAACATTAAGCCCTCCTCATTGCCATGTCTTCTCCTCGCCCCAAAGTCCTCGTTTCCGGTTGCTTTGATGTCCTGCACAGCGGGCACATCGCCTTCCTTGAAGAAGCCGCCTCCTACGGCGATCTCTACGTCTCCCTCGGCTCAGATCGCACCATCCTCTTCCTCAAACACCGTCCCTCCCTCTACAACGAGGAGGAACGCAAGTATATGCTCGAGGCTCTGCGCTGCGTCAAGAAAGTCTATATCGGACCGGATTTGGGCAAGCTTGATTTTGCTCCACTGCTGGATGTCGTCAAGCCGGACATCTTTTTCGTGAATTCGGATGGCTCCGACGACGAAAAACGCCAATTCGTCGAAAATCGCGGCATCCGCTACATCGTCAGCTCGCGTATCCCCCACGCCAACCTCCCGGCTCGCTCCACCACCGCCATCCGCTCCGCCATCCACCAAGCCTAAGGACGATGGACAAAACTGCCTTTCTCCGTCGGCAGTTTTCGCCCCTGCGGGCTGGCTAATCGGCCTTACAGCCGTCGGCCGCCTTGTGCATTGCATATCCCGCGCATAGCGCGCTAGCATCCAATTCGTAATTCGTAATTCGTAATTCGTAATTCGTAATTCGTAATTCGTAATTCGTAATTCGTAATTCGTAATTCGTAAATAGGCTACAGAATCACGCTTCGTCAAAAGCTGATTCTGTCCTCAAGGCGCTGTCAGGCGCCAACCGCCTTCCGCCGCTTTCTCATTAACGACACGCGGTGCTTAAAAATTCCGCTGCGCTCCCGCTCCGCCAAATTGCGCCAACGGCGCGGAATTTCCTAACTCGTAATTCGTAACTCGTAACTCGTAATTCAAAAAATAGTTCGTAATTCGTAACTCGTAATTCGTAATTCGTAAATAGGCGCTTCCGGCGCCCCGATTCCGCTTGAAAGTACTCTTTTTTCTGGTATAATGCGGGGCATGAACGGATTTCGTATCACCTTGCTCACCCTTCTCTGCCTCACGGTTGGTCTCATGTTCTACGCCGTGCTCTTTGTCGTGCCGGCATGGCAAGACCAGTACAACTCCTACCAATCGACTCTTCGCATCGCCGAGTATGAGAAAAAGAGCGACATCCACCGTCAGCAGATGCTCGCCTATGACCCCTCGGTCGAATCCCCCGAGGTTCAACAGGCTCGCCTCGACCAGGAAGCTGCCGCCCGCCGCGGTGAAGCAGCCCTCAACGAGGCGGAGGAAACCAACGTGCTCGCTGCGGCCAAACGCCGCGAGGAAAATGCGCGTGCCGAGTCGGAAGCTGCCGCCCGTAAAAGCGCCGCTTCCCCCGTCATCGGTCTCGTTGCTTCCTACGACCCGGAGTGGCAGTGCATCATGGTGCGTCCCAGCGTGCCCGAAGCCTTCCTCCCCGGCGCCGTACTCGCCATCCGACGCGACAAACGCATCCTCTGTGAGGCAATCGTCGATAGCCGTGATGCCGAGTCCGGACAGGTGAGCGCCACCATCAAGGAGTCGGACTTCTCCACCCGCGATGAGCAAATTGACAGCGCCAAACTGACGCCCGCCGTCGGCGATGAGGTGATGATTTCACCCTTCCCCAGCGCAAATGAACTGCGTTCCGGCGCCTCGCCCGCGCAGCTCCCTGCGGAATCCCCCGCGCCGGTAGAACCCCTCCCGACAGCTCAGCAGCCCGAGCCGCCTGCGCAGCCCGAGCAAACCCAACCGGTCGAGCAACCTCAACAGCCGCAGCAGCAGCCCGAGCAACCCCAGCCGGCCGATGCCTCTCAAGACGCACCACCGCCGCCCACTCCTGTCCCGAACGAGGTGCAGAAGGCTCTCGACACGATCAAGCCCTCCACTCCTTCTCAACCCAGTGAAACGAACAAGGAGCTTCCCTCTCTGGATGCCCTGCTCCACCCCACCCCTTTCTAATGGACATGAACCCAAAGTCTGTGCTCTTCGATCGAGCTCCCAGCTTTTCCTTTGAGTTCTTCCCGCCTAAGACCCCCAACGGCGCTCAGGAGCTCTTGCGGACAATCGTCACCCTCCAGGAGTTTCACCCCAGCTTTGTGAGTGTCACCTACGGCGCCGGAGGCGGTTCCCGCGAGCTCACCCTCTCGGTCGTCCACGATATGCAGCAACGCGGCATCCCCACCGTTCCTCACCTGACGTGCGTCGGCCACACCGAGCAGGAACTCGACGTCATCCTCGAGGGGTTCGTCAAGGCCGGTGCCCGCGCCATCCTCGCTCTGCGCGGGGATCCTCCTCGCCGCGGACCCTACGATCCGAGTCGTGACGCGTTCCACCACGCTGCGGAGCTGGTGCGTTTCATCCGCCGCTGGGAGGAGAAACGTTCGCTCCCCTACCGCCTCACCATCGGGGTCGCCGGCTTCGTGGAGGGACATCCCGACACACCGAACCGCCTGCGCGAGATGGATTTTTTGAAGGCAAAGGTTGACGAGGGAGCGGACTACATCTGCACACAGCTCTTCTTTGACAACCACGCTTTCTTCGACTACCGCGAACGCTGCCATCTGCTCGGCATCACCGTGCCCATCATCGCCGGTATCATGCCCGTCACCTCCGTCTCCGGTCTCAACCGCATGGCCGAACTCTCTGCCGGCACCAACTTCCCGGCCCGCATGCTCAAGGCGATGCTCCGCGCCGGAGGCGACAAACAGAGCTTGGAGCGAATCGGCATCAACCTCGCCAGCCAGCAGTGCAGTGAACTCCTTGATGAAGACGTGGACGGAATCCATTTCTACACCCTCAACCGCTCGAAAGCCACTCTCGAAATCTACCGCAACCTCGGTATCAATAACTACTTCGACGTGGATCGCATCAAAAATCTCAGTTCCCTCTGTAAACCCAACTGACGCCCTATGCCCAAACAGCACCACCATCACGTGAATCCCGACATGACCCTCACTCCCGAAGAGATGAAGGCCATCGGCGAAATTGAACTCGGACCCTCCCGCCACGAGCGCTTCCTCAACCATCACTACAAAAAACTCATCGTTGCGACTCTGGCGCTCATGATTCTCTCCGCCGCGGCTATCGTCTATGGAACCTTCCGCGCCCGCCAGGAAGCCGACTCCTCTGCCAAGCTCCTCGGCGCTCTCAACGTCATTCCCGATGCCGGTTCCGACCCGAGTGGCACCTTTAACCTCGCTGCCCTGGAGCAGCTCATCTCT
>CANPXA010000150.1 GCA_947585525.1 uncultured Akkermansia sp.
TTTGCTTCCATCGTACATCGTACATCGTCCATCGTACATGGACGCCTTCGGCGTCTCGTTTAGAAATCGTAGCGCATTCCGACTCCGAGGTTCCAGCTCGTCATCGCATCACGGAAATCTGCATCTGCGTTGAAATAGATCAGTGTCTTCTCGTTGACCGGCACCCTCAGCGACGCTCCAACCTGCAACGCCGTCTTGCCCACTTCCGCCGCTTTCACGTCCCGACTCACGGACGGGTTGGCCTGCAACGCCACTGCCGCCTCGCCCTGCGAATCCCCCAGGTCCTGCGCTATGTTCGCTCTCACTTCCAGCTGTGCCGACCGGTTGAACCCGCTCTCTCCCACTGTCCCTATCCATCTCGCTCCCAGACCCACCGTCGCCGTCACCCAATCCTGGTCCCCTACGTTGAGCCCCACTCCCTGTCCATCCTGCCCGCTCTCGCTGTAGCCCTTCAACGTTGTCCTCATCACCGAGAAGTTCAACAGCGGCTGCACCACGCTCGTCCTGTCAAGGTCCATCGGTATGTCGTACGTGGCTTCATACATCAACCCCGCACTGTAGCCGTCCGTGCTGCCGTGCGTCTTGTAGCTGCCTCCCGGGTAGGACACCGTGCGGTTCAACTTCGCCTCGTTGAGTCCTACCACCCCCACCACCGTGTGCCCCCAACGCTTGCGCTGGAAACGTCCCATCACGCTCAGGTAGTAGCTGTCCAGCTTCCCGTCCGCCAGGTCGGTCACCCCGCCGTCAATGTCGCCGTACAGCGCGGTGATGCCCGCCGCTATGCTCGTCGTCTCGTCCACGTCCATCTCCAGTCCCATGGTTCCGCCCCAGGCGTTGTAGCTGTAGCCCGACTCGTAGCCGTCGCCGTCGTCGAGCTTGTTGAAGTCGCCGTTGGCCTCCACCCAGAAGTGCACGAAGGGCAGCTCGGTGTAGGTGTAATTTTCGTTCAGCCCCATGAGTCCGGCGTGGTCGCGTATGCGTGTGAGTTGGTTGCGCAGAGCATCCCTCTGAGCCGTCCCCATGATCGGCACGGTGCTCCCCGCTACGGCGGCAAGCGCTTTCTTCACCTCCCCGGGGTTGCTGTCCACCTGATAAGCGGCCCACGTCATGAGCTTGAGGAGCTCACTTCCCTCTTTCTGCATGGGTTGACTCTTCCTCGCCGCCCAGAGCAACTCCGCCCCCGCCGTGGTATTCTCATCCCCACCTGCCGCATCCAACAACACGTTCTCGTTGTTGGCCGTGGCATTCACGATGATCTTTCCACCCCTGTAAATGACCTCAGCATCTCGCCAGTACACGAGGAAGGAACCGCCAAGTTCAAATTTTATCTCGTCTCCTTCCGACAAACCGGTGACGTTGTCCGCTATGACGAATCCATCAAGGTTGGTTGGATTGTCCACATCGTAGAGATTGGTCCCCACCGTGCCTAGACCGAGCGTAGCGTCCTTGTCCCAATGAACGGGACCGGTGATGGAAGCTTCTGTGACATTATTTTGGAGGTCATTCTCCGCTCCGGCGAGGTTGTAGAGAACATTCAGTTGAGCCCCTGACTCCACATTCACGCTCGTGGCATTGAGTTGCGTAGAAGCCGCATAAGCCGTCCCGTAATCCTGTGCCTGCACTGTAAGCGCGCTATCCTTCTCTACTTTCACCTCCCCATAGTTGATCGTCTGCGTCATCGGGACCGCCGCCGAATCAACACTTTCCCCCGCAAGACTCAGGAAGGCTCCTTCCTTCACATCCAAATTCACGCTCGATTTCCCCGCGCTGCGCAGCATCTGCTCGGTACCTTCTTTCTGCACCGTGACCGTTCCGCTGCCTTCAATCGTGCCGCTGAAGTCGGATGCGCCGGTATTGGAACCTGTGCTGTCGATGGTGAGATTACCGCCAAGAGTGAGCGTCCCCCCCTTCCCGTGTCCGTCCCCGCCGCGTACACCACTGATGGTATCATCATCGCCGTATGTGGTCAAAGAGGTCTTTTCGTCCAGCCAGAGTCCCACTCCACCCAGCGATACAGTCCCCATGTTCATGCTGCCTTCCTTCAGGTGCAGCATCCCTTTCCCGGTTATCTTTCCTCCCTCACCATCCAAAGTGCCGCTATTTTTCTCCAGCGTAAGCATCCCGTTTATTTGCAGCTCCGAATCAACTCGACTCAAGCTGTTGGCGGTGCTTCCGTTCCCGTCGATGATCAGTCTTCCCTCTTCCTCAACCGCCAAATCACCTGCCCCCTGGATATCCCCTGTGACGTGCAAATCGTTCTTCCCTGTCTTCTCCACGTTGATGGCATTTGACCCATCCTCCGAACGTTTCAGAATGATGTCTCCATTGAGCGTGTCAGAGGAGACCTCTCCCGATTGCTCGACTACCAAGGTGAGGTCTTCCTTCCCTGCCGAATTTTCCACCGTGAGATTCCCTGCGCCGTTACCGGAGTTGAGGTTATGCAAGATGATCTCACCTTGAGAATCACTCTTGGTGTAGTCAACGGTCATGTCCTCATCCACACGCACCTGTTGCCATTTTTCCTCGTCGCTGATGTAATCCGCATACAGCGGGTTCCCGTGCTTGCTCGCCATCCAGACGCCATCCGCACTGATCAGGAGCCTCAGTACGCCGCCATTCCCGCCATTCTTTCCGGTAATGATGTCGTGAATTCCAACCAGCTCCTTCGCTTCCACACCGGACTCCAAGGTGAAGTGCGTGTTAAACCATTCCGCCAGTTTCTTCGGATCCTCGAGAGTTTCCCCATCAATCCCCTCAAGCGTGGCGTTGCTGAACCACAGATCCAGATACCCATCCGTCTCGTTGACCTTTGTGATCGCATCGTTGGAAAATTTGAGAGACACGGTTGCATCCTCTCCAAATTGAAGCTTCTTCGTGCTTCCGTTGAACTGCATGAGGTACGTCCCACCGGCGGATACGCCCGCATCCCAGCTTGCCACGTCCGTGAGATTCCCGGCGCCGACAAAGAATCCGAAGTCGCTGTCCGTCAGCGTCACGGTTCCGGTCACTCCCGTTACGTTGCCTTCCGCTCTGAATGTTGCCCCTTTCAGCTGGCTGCCATTCAGTCCGCCCAGATTGTAGCTCCCGCCGGAAGTAGCATTGATCCTGACTTCAGCCGTCAGATTCCCTGCGTTGAGGAGAGTCGCCCCCATGACCCCGGTCTCTGCCGTAGAGTACGATCCCAACGTTACCGTGCGGTTTTCAGCACCTGCTGAAAGATTGTGCGACCTCAAGTCAAGAGTGCTTCCAAAAATCGAGATGTTCCCCGTCCCTAATGTCGTTTCATCGGAAATGCTAACCGTTCCTCCCCCCCTTATCGTCACCTCCCCGCTGCCCTCGCCCGGACCATTCAAGGTGAGGGTTTTTCCCGATGCGATATCTAGTTTGATAGCTCCATCCCACGTAAACTTTCCGGTGGAAGAGCCCTCCCCATCCGTCGCGGTCGCATTGATGACGAATGAGCTTCCTCCCCCTTCTCGAATTTCAATGGTATTACCATCGCCTGCATCCGCGAAACGAACGTTGGGAGCATTCAATACGTAATTTCCCGTCCCCTCAATCGCAACGATTCCTTTCAAATGCAGACCAAAATCCACATTCAACGTTCCCGCCGGTCCGATGTTCGTATTTGTCGGGTTGAATTCGTTCGCAATATCTCCTTCTGTGAGTTGCCTCTCCGTCCCTTCAGGTGCAAAACACATGTAGTTCGTCCCGTTTCCGAACAAAGTCCTCAGATATCCATCCGTCTGTTGCTCAGAAATGATCGGATCCACCATGCTGCCGTACGCACTGAACACGCCGGCATCCCCGAAGAACTGCTGCCCCATACCATCAATTTCCTTCCCGTCATATTCAACCTTGGCAGAAAGTTTCCCTGCACCGCCAACGAAGTAATAGTTTTCCAACTTATCGGCATCGTACGAATAGGTCACCGTTATCGACGGCGCAGAAAAGAAAGAGAAGTGGACGTACAAGTCCGTTAGCCCCTGCCAATCTTCTCCGGGACCTGTCGTTTCACTTCCCGTTGTGTCCGCGTACATTGAGTTCTTATCCATTTGTGCCCGTGGGTAGAATCCCACAAGTCCTCTGTTCAGCGCATCTTCCGACCACGCGCCGTATAATGTCGTACTCAGTGCTTGGGGAGCCAACATATGTACCAGGGAAAACGTAGTGGACCACGGAACTCCTATACTCCCCCCATTCGTAACCCACCCGTACCCACTTATCGAGAGAGTGTCCTCCTCAAAATCGAAATTGAGGTTGAAGTCGTTGGTCCCGGGAGAGCTGGTATCAGACTTCGAGGTTATTTGGTACCCTGTCGATCTGAAATCCCTCAGCTTGATGTCCACCGCCCATTGCATATCCGGCGTCAGGCCGCCTTCAAGCCCCAAGGCTTCAGCTATGTTGAGGTGATATGCCGCTCCGCTGGTATCCCACTTCCCCGTGATATTGATGTTCTCCCTCAGAAATGTCTTTGTCTTAGCCTCTGTCACAGACGTAGCTGCCAATACCGCCATCAAAAGCCCTAATGGTAAATGCAATTTCATAGCTGTTTCTGTTAAAAACGGATCATACACAATCATACGGAT
>CANPXA010000151.1 GCA_947585525.1 uncultured Akkermansia sp.
AGCGAGGTATTGGCGTGAAAGACAGCAGCCACCTCCTCCCCGGCATCGGCGGTATCATCGACCTCATCGACTCCCCCGCCTTTACCATCGCGTTCGTCGCAGCCCCTTCGACGTTTTGATGTCTGCTCGCTATTGCGCGCTTTGGGACAAACAATAAAACGGAATATTTGACACAAATCATTGATTTTTAGTATATTATTTCTTTTGCAGCTTCTTGCTTGCTGCAAGGGACGCGTGAGGAGGGTTGGATTTGCCTTGCTCCTGCGCGTGTTTCGTGTATAATGACGCGCGCCTCATGACAGCAGAAACATTAAGCAAAAGACTTCTGGACCGATCTCATCCGATGCGAATTCATCTGATTGGTGTGGCGGGGAGCGGGATGAGCGGATTGGCTCGTATGCTGTTGGAGATGGGACACCGGGTAAGCGGATGCGATCGCGTGACGAGCAGGGAGACGGAAAAGTTGCAGGAGGCGGGACTCATTTTTTATAGCCCACACTCGGCGACACCCGTGCAGGACGCAGAGGTTGTCGTTTATTCCAGTGCCATACGTGAGGATAATGTGGCCCTGCATGCGGCGAGGTTGAACAACTGTCTCTGCGTGCGTCGCGCAGAGTGTTTGGCTGCCATCCTCAACAGCAAGAAAGGCATCGTGGTGGCAGGAACCCATGGGAAGACCACGACCTCATCGCTCACAGCCCATTTGTTGCGGGAAGGGCGACTGAGACCGTGTCACTACGTCGGGGCGGAGATTCCGGTGCTCGGGGCGAATGCACATTGGAACAGAAGCAGCGAATATCTTGTCTCCGAGGGCGACGAGAGTGATGGGACGCTTGTGAACTATCTGCCGGAGTACAGCATCATTCTCAACATTGAGGCAGAACACCTGGATTTTTATCGTGACATCGAGCACATCAAGAGCGTGTTTCGTCGGTTGTGCGAGCAGACCCGAGGGAAGATCATCTACTGCAACAGTGATCGCCATGCCTCAGAGGTGTGCTCAGCTTTCCCGAACAGCATCTCCTACGGCTGGGAAAATGCGGATTACACGGCATCTGAAGTAGAGGTCCGAAGTGGACGCTCCGTGTACACGATTCACCGCGGCGGGCAGGCGTTGGGGCGCGTGGAGTTGGGTATCCCGGGCAGGCACAACGTGCTCAATTCACTGGCGGCGGTGGCAATGGCCTTGGAGCTGGGATGTGATTTCCCGAGCATTGTTCGGGGATTGGCTTCCTTCGCGGGGGCTCGGCGGCGGTTTGAAACCAAATACCTGTCGCGCAACTTTCGCATTGTGGATGACTATGGACACCATCCCACGGAAATAGCGGCCACGTTGGAGACGGCCCGGAGTCTGAAGCCCGGGAGACTGGTGGTCCTCTTTCAACCGCACCGCTACACGCGCACAAAAATGTTGCGCGATGATTTCGGACGTGCGTTGCAGGTGGTGGACAAACTTTTCGTCGCTGATGTCTATCCCGCGAGTGAGCCGCCGATTCCCGGCATAAGCGGGCAAACCGTCGTGGATGCCGTGAAAGAACAGGGACACAAAGATGTCCATTTCCTGCCCGATTTGGCGATGGCGCACCACGTGATCGGCAATGTGCTGCGGCCGGGTGACCTCTTTCTGACGCTTGGGGCGGGCAATGTGCATGAAGTGGGCACTCGGGTGGCGGCGGATTTGAGGCTTATGGCGGAGATGCAGCAGGATTGCGGAAGCGCCTTCCCGTTCCGCCTCTACGAGCCGATGGCGCGCCACACGACGATAGGGGTGGGCGGGGACGCTCAGTACTGGTTGGAGCCGGATAACACGGAGACGGCTCGGAGGGTTCTCACCTTTTTTAAGGATCGCAACATACCTGTTTGTTTTGTGGGGAGAGGGTCGAATCTCGTGGTACGGGATGGGGGGATCCGCGGGGCAGTCATTCACCTGAATGGAGGGGAATTCGACAAATTGAGCGTGGAGGGCACACGCATCACAGCAGGCGCCGGAGTGAGACTCAAAAAGTTGGCGTCTTTCGCCGCAGCCAACGGCATCACGGGCTTCGAGTGGATGGAGGGGATACCGGGTTGTGTCGGAGGAAGTTTGCGCATGAATGCCGGCAGCATGGGGAGCGATATGTGGAGCGTTTTCTGCAGCGCCGATGTGATGGACAAGGATGGTGAACTCCTGCATATGGAAAAGCAGAATATGCAGCGTGCTCAGTACAGGGAGATTCCGGATTTTACGAGAAACACCGTTTTACAAGCCACTTTCAGCGGCGTTCGAGGTGACCACCTTCAAATTGAACAGACGATGCAGAAATACCACACGGTGAGAAAAGAAAGCCAACCTGTGCAACCGAGTGCAGGCTGCACTTTCCGGAACCCTGAGGGACCTGACCCCGCCGGCAAACTCATCGAAGAGCTCGGTCTCAAGGGATACGGCATCGGCGGTGCTCAGGTCTCTGAGGTGCACGCCAATTTTATCGTCAACACAGGCCACGCAAAGGCGACAGACGTGACCGAGTTGATCGACCTGATTCGCACGAAGGCGAAAGAGGAGAGAGGCATCGTGCTCCGGACAGAGGTGCAGGTGATGGGCGACAGGAATGCCGAGTTTTGACAATTTTCATGAAGTAACCGATGATGAACACACTGCGCAAAGATACAGCCATTGCCCTCCTCATGGGAGGTCCCGGGTCCGAGAGGGAGGTGTCGCTCGTTTCCGGCAAGGCGGTGATGGAGGCCCTTCGACAGGAAGGATTCACGAGAGTTACACCCATTGAGGTGGGGAAAGAAAACCCGGTGATTCCCGATGGAACGGAACTCTGCTACAACCTGATTCACGGTACGTACGGAGAGGATGGCACGGTCCAATCTTTTCTGGAAAATCTTGGGCTTCCGTACACCGGGGCAGGCTCCGCCTCCAGCCGCATCTGTTTCGACAAGATTCTGAGCAAGGAAATTTTTTTGAGGGAAGGTGTACGTACACCTCGGAGCGAGGTGATCGAATTGCCCGGGAGACCGACGTTGCCTCTGCCCTTGGTGATCAAGCCGCCGTGCGAGGGTTCCTCCGTGGGGGTGGAGATCGTGCGTGACGCGGAGGATCTGGAGGCGGCTCTGAAGGAGTCTGCCCGCTACAGCAAACGTCTGCTGGTGGAGGAATACATCTGTGGCAAGGAGCTCACGGTGTCGATACTCGACGGCGTGGCTTTGCCCGTGATTCATATCTGTCCTCGGAGCGGTTTTTACGATATGCGCAACAAATATCCCTCCATGTACGGCGGAGAGGGCACGGATTACATTTGCCCGGCAGACCTGAGCGAAGAGGAGACGAAGGCTGTGCAGCAGGAGGCGTTGAAAGCCTATCATGCCCTCGGGGTGGAGGTGTACGGTCGGGTGGATTTGTTGCTGCCGGACGGAGGTGAGCCGTATGTGCTGGAGATCAATACCATCCCCGGGATGACGGGCTCTTCCCTCTTCCCGAAGGCAGCTGCTGCAGTCGGTATCAGCTATGGAGAACTCTGCACACGTATTGCAGAGATATCCCTGCGATGCGAGAGATAGCGACGTGATTTTCGAACGGAGCGGAAGCCGATGAAAAACTCACGGAACAGGTACCGCAGCGAGTCCTCCAATGTGCGCAGCCTTGAGAGGAGGCTTTCTCTGCGCGAGCGCTTGTTCAGCCTTCTGGCGATTAAGAGGGGAACGCAGCGAGTGAAGCACATACTCAAGATGTGTTTGATCGCGCTTCCCTTGGTTTTCCTCGCGTGGTATGGCATCGACTATGCTTTGGATATGGCGTATGGCATGAGTGTGGAGTACATCCATTTTCAGTCACGCCACGGGATCGTCAACAAGGAACAAGCTTTGCAACTGTTGGGTATTGAGGGCAGAGTGAACATGGCTACCCTCAACACGGAGTCACTGCGCCGCAAGCTGGAGTCCGTCCCGGGTATCCGTTCTGCCATCATTCGAGCCGAGCTGCCGGATACCCTGTATATCGAAGTGGAGGAACGGATCCCCATCGTTTTTGTCGAGTGGGAGGACGGTGTGCGTACGGGAGATCGATCCCGCTTTTTTATGGATCCGGAGGGGGTGTTGTTCAGACCGCATGATGAGCTGCATGGTCAATTCATGGGAGTTGCAACATGGTACCTGAGACCGGAGGACGCTGCGAAGTTGAGTGAAGGAGAAAAGATTGAGGAGCAGTTGTCGCGTCCGATAGCTCGTCTTGTTGCTGCCTCAAACAACTACAATCCCGATGAGATACCGCGTATTGTCGAAATTTTCCATCCGAAGGATTGGGAATTTCGGTTGATTCTTGAAACGGGTACAGAGGTGATGATGGAGAAACGCAACATTCACGAACAGATGGATCGACTCGCAATGATTTTTGACCACGCACGAGCGACACACAGAAAATTGCGCTCCGTGAACGTCATCCCGGCTCTGAATCCGGTTGCGGTCTTTGAAGAGGAGAAAGAGCAGGAA
>CANPXA010000152.1 GCA_947585525.1 uncultured Akkermansia sp.
TCCGCGATGATGAAAGAGGAGATAGCAAACGTGAAGGCCACGGCGCTGAAGGATATAGCCGGAGCCGACAACATGAAAAGACTTGAGGAGGTGCGCGTATCCACGTTGGGCAAAAAAGGAACCCTCACCAGGGTTCAGCAAGGGATGAAGGAGGTGCCGGCATCTGAAAAGCCAGCTATAGGAGCCTTGCTGAATGAGGCGCGCAACACCATCTCCGACGCCTTGGATGAACGGATGCGTGAGCTCCAGCGTCGACTGGATGAACAGAGTGTGGCAGGCGTTGATCTCACGCTACCCGCGGCTACGCTTCCCGGCGGTGGACTGCACCCCATATCTCTCGTTCGCGAGGAAGCGGTGCACATTCTTCGGCGTATGGGATTCTGCCTGGCGGACGGACCTGAAATTGAGGACGAATGGCACTGCTTTGACGCTCTCAACACCCCGGAGGATCATCCCGCTCGTAATGAGAAAGATACCTTTTACTTCGACAGCGGAAAGCTCCTTCGCACACAGACCAGCACCGTACAAGCCCGCGTCATGGAGAGCCAAGCTCCTCCCGTGCGCATCATTTGTCCGGGCTCGGCATTCCGACGGGATGCCATTGATGCCACTCATCTCTCCGCCTTTAACCAGATTGAGGGACTTTACGTGGATCGAGAAGTAAGCGTGTGTGACTTGAAAGGCACCTTGGAATACTTTTTGAAGGCGCTCTTCGGCGATGAGACAGCCGTGCGTTTTCGTCCGCACTTTTTCCCATTCACGGAGCCAAGTTTTGAGATCGACGTGCAGCTGCAGGCCGCGGGTCAAGCTCCGCGCTGGATTGAGATAGCGGGCTGTGGCATGGTGAATCCCGCCGTCTTTGAAAACATCGATAAAAAAACGGGCAAACAACTCTACACCGGCTGCACAGGCTTCGCCTTCGGCATCGGTCTGGAACGGCTTGCCATGATTCGCTGGGGCATCCGCGACATCCGCCTCCTTATTGAAAACGATGTCCGTTTCCTGGCTCAGTTCCGCTAATCTTTTCCTTTTCCCCTTATGAATATCTCGAAAAATTGGCTTGATTCCTACATCGACCTCAGCGGCCTCTCCACCCAAGAGATAGCCGATATGCTCACCTTTGCCGGCATTGAGGTGGAAGGTCTGCAGGAGCGTGGGGTCAACACCGACCTTGTCGTCGTCGCTCAAGTGATGCAGAAAACCCCTGTAGAGGGAAGCGACCATCTGAATGTGTGCATGGTTGACGCCGGAGAAGGAAAGATGCGGCAAATTGTGTGCGGAGCCTCCAACTACAAGGTGGGCGATAAGGTTCCCTGCGCTCTGCCGGGGGCTGTTTTGCCCGGCGGCTGGGAAATTAAGGAGGGCAAGATGATGGGGCAAGCCAGCTGTGGTATGCTCTGTTCTGCCTCCGAGCTGGGTATGCCTGATAAAGAGCACGGTCTCTGGATTCTCCCGCAAGACTACGCCATCGGCACCCCTGTCCGTCAATTCACACAGACAGACACTCTCTTTGAGCTGGAAATCACGCCGAACCGTCCGGATCTCCTCAGCCACTGGGGTATGGCTCGTGAACTAGCCGGCATTAGCGGTCGCACTCTCAAGCAGGATCCCGCCCCGGAATACGCGGACACCATCACTGCCGGCGATAGCATCCGTCTATCCGCCCCCGAAATCTGCCCGCTCTACACGGCCACTCGCATCTGTGGAGTGAAGATTGCGCCTTCTCCGGAGTGGCTCGCTCAGCGACTCATTGCGGTCGGTCTGCGTCCCATCAACAACGTGGTGGACATCACGAACTACTGTCTCTTTGAGTTGGGACACCCGCTGCATGCCTTCGACGCAGCCAAGGTGCAAGGACCGCTCAACATACGCTGCGCTCGCGAGGGCGAGCAATTCACGAGTCTCATGGATGAGACCTACTCCCTTCTGCCGGACGACCTGGTCATCTCCGACTCCACGGACAATGCCCTCGCTCTTGCAGGTGTCATGGGAGGAAAAGACTCCGGCGTTACAGACGCCACAACGGACATCATCCTTGAATCCGCTTGGTTCTTGCCCTCAGCTGTGCGCCGCACCAGTCGTCGTCTGGGACTTGGTTCTGATTCTTCGTACCGCTTTGAGCGCGGAGCCTCCGCTTGGAATGTGCTGCGTGCGGCGGCCCGTGCAGTACAACTCATCCTTGAATGCTGTGGAGGCAAAGCCGAACCCATCGCCGTGGCGGGACAGGCTCCCTGTCTCGTTCCGGAACAGAAGGCGGTCAATGCCACTGTGCTGCAACAAGGCTCCCAAGCTAAAGTTTTCTGCGCCCTCCAACACGTCTCCCTCAACTGGAAAGAGCTTGATGTCATGACTCGCGGCAGTGTACCCCACATGGAGGCTGCACGCATCCTCAAGAACCTCGGCCTCCGAGAGTCTTCTGCCGGGGAATGGGATTGCCCGCCCTGGCGTCTGGATTTGGTACGAAGCTGCGACCTCTTGGAAGAGATTGTGCGTGTGTACGGCATTTCCAACATACCTTCCTCGAGCACATCCATCTACGTGCCGGAGAGCCGTCAGGATCGTGCCCACGATTTTCGCACAGAACTTTCCCGCCGCCTCGCCGGCGCCGGACTCTGCGAGGTGCAAACCTTTAAACTCATCGCCGAGCAAAGCAGTGACCCCACCATAGCCGCTTTGCCGTACGCTCTGCCCATGAAGCCCCTGCAGGGGGGGGACACGATACGCGTCGCTCTTCCCCTCTCGGAAGACCACTCCATCCTGCGTCCCTCTCTCTCCCCGGGACTTCTGGCGGTTGCCGCCCGTAACCTCAACCAAGGAGCGGAAGTTCTGCGTTTCTTTGAATGCGGCCGCATTTTCCGCAACACGGGCGGAGGCAAGGGCAAGGATATAGAAGCGGAGGTGCTCGGCATCCTCATCGTCGGCAAGCTGGCCCCGACCAGCTGGGCTCAACTTAAACAACCCGTCGCCGCACCGGAGCACCTGCTCGCGCTCCTCGAACTTACGGCTCCCAAAGCTACCATCTCCCTTTCACCCTCCAAGCAGAATCGTGAGGCTGCCGCACTTGCAGCAGACATCCACATCAACGGACAAAATTGTGGCTTCTTCGCAAGAGTGGCTCCGGCTATCTGCCGCACTTTGGGGATACCGACTGATTGCTACTACGCCGAGCTGGATCTCCGCAAATTGCAACAAATCGCCACGACTCCGTTCAAGGTGAGGGATCTTCCGCTCTATCCGGGCTCCGGTCGTGATGCCTCCATTGAAGCTCCGGCGTCTCTGCATCACGCCGACATTCTCAAAGCTATCGAGAGCGCCAAGCAGAAGCTTCTGGTTTCCTGTCATCTCAAAGAAGTTTTCCGCGATCCAAGCGGACAAAAATTACCCGCCGACCGCAAGGCCATGACCTACAGTTTCCTTTATCGCGATTCGGCAAAGACCTTGACGGCGGCCGAAGTCGATGCGGCACATTCAACGGTTCTACAAGCTATCTCCGGCAAGCTCCCCGACACCAAATTGCGTTGATAAACAGGAATGGCAGGGAGCAGAAGGCACCCAATGCCTCGGGGCTTTTACGTCGAAGGAAAGCGCCCTACTTTCGGCATGAGGGAGGAGGAATCCGACCTCAGAGAATGAATGGGGCAGTTGGCTGGAAGGCGAGGTATTTCCCGGATGGAATAAGGCGACGGTGAGAGGATTCCGAAACAATCGCCGTGCAATGGCGCCGGGCGAGAGTACAAACATTTTTAACCCACCGTGATTAATCGGCAAGAATAGCGTTGAGGGACCAAGTTAGCGTCCTCGTCTCACCCGCGCCGAGAGAGAGCAAAATCGACGAAGCTTTCCTGCCCCGACGCTGCCGAGGCTTCCAGATCCTTCACGATTTCATGCAGATTCTTCTGCTTTGTCGACTCGAGCTGCATATACGAATCAAAATGGTAGAGAGCCAGCTTCATCACAGTTGTGCAATCTATCATTCTCTCGTCCATGATCCGCTCGATCACCTTCTTCATCTTATCCGTTGCCCTAAAGCATATGACTTTTGACATTGTATGTGTGTGTTTGGTTTTTATTTCATTTGACGCAGAGGAACCTTTCCATCGATAGAATGCGCATTTCCCCGCAATCACGGGTTCCTGAACATTCTTTCGACTTTCTTCATAAGGCATCATGAAGAAATCTACACCCGTTAGATTAACGGTTTGCTAATCCGTTGTACATTTATTTTTATTGATATTATTGCACTTATGAATTACATTCTCTCATTTTTCTTCCTTCTTGGTCTGACCGTCTATCTTTCCCTTTCATTGACTATAAGTTTTCTCGAGATTTTTGTTGAATTGTGATTTTCTTTTCTTGACTACGGCTTAGCAATCCGTTTTATTATTAAAGTTTTCCTACATATAATGTCGCATAAAAATTATCAGAAAAACGAAGATTGGTTCCT
>CANPXA010000153.1 GCA_947585525.1 uncultured Akkermansia sp.
GAAGGGTGAAAAAATTTGCACCCATTCATTCACATAACCACCTTCCAAAAACTTGCGTAATAAATGACCACCACATTCCAGCATGAGCTGTACAATTCCATATCGCTTGTAAAGCTCTTCGAGCATCTCTCCCAAATCTTCCACATTTTCAATCACCACGGTGCGATCCGCTTCCCTGTCCGACAATAAATTCAGAGTTTTCGGCAAGCTGTTCCTACACCTCGTCAATACAATTCTCAGAGGTTGCTTCTTGACCGGTGACACCTCGTTCAACGGAGTTCTGACGGTCAGCTGAGGATTATCTTCCCGTGCCGTCCTGCCACCTACCAGGATGGCGTCGCTCTCCGCACGCAATTGATGCACATAGCGCCGAGCCTCTTCTCCGCTGATTTTCTTCTCCCCTCCCCTTCTGACGATCCGTCCATCCAATGTCGTCGCTATCTTTGCCACCACCCACGGTCTTTTCCTTTCCACGGCATACATCCATGGTCTTAAAAGAACCTTACAGGCCTCCTCCTCCACTCCTCCCGTCACTTCAATTCCGGCGGCTCTTAAAATTGCATCGGCTCGTCCTTGATGTCTTCCATCCGGATCCTTCACCCCGTAATAAACTCGACCTATACCTTCCGATATAATGGCTTCTGTACACGGAGGCGTTTTTCCATAACTCGAACAAGGTTCAAGAGTGACGTATAATTCCGATCCTCGCAACAAATAACCGTTCCCTCTCTTCTTCGCATCCTGAATAGCCCGTATCTCAGCATGCGCCTCCCCTGCCCTCTCATGGTATCCCTCACCGATTAATTTCATCCCTTGATAGATGACAGCTCCCACGGGAGGATTCGGACTTGTCGTTCCTATTCCCAATCTCGCCTGCTCGATGGCTTGCATCATGCGGCGTCTTATCTCTCCCTCGTCACTCAACTGTGTCATTTCTATCCTGATGATTAATTATTGTAAATTTGAATTCATCATCATCTACTCGGTGAAAAAGTGAATAGTCATCTCTTTTTGCTTAATCATACACGAGTTAGGAAAAATTATCCCTGTTAATAATTTGGTTAATAATTAAGGAGCTTTGTGGATAAATATCTTTCATCACCTCTTATTCATTTCTTATTAACTGACTTATTAACATAAGATGTTAATAAATATTTAACAAGTTGAGCATCAATCATTTGTTAAGAAATCATAGAAGAAGACAAAAGGAGCTATCACGGGTATAGTTACATTGTAAGCTAACGTGCCGGGTACATCGATGGCAAGAAAATCAAGCTTTCCTAAGACAAGTCCGGTCGGTGTTTTTTTGCTGGGCACTCTGTATTCTTCAATCCATTGAGATGAATAACCTGATAACTCAGCATGAATCGCATGACGATGCGCTCCCGGTGGAAGAGCTTTCATCCATCCTCCGGGTTCCTTCTTGATACATTCTGCCAAAGATTGCATTTGGAAATATCCATCCGGTCTCTGTAGAACTTCCGCCATGTGCGAAGAAATCAAATGATACTCCATGTTGCTTCCTCTGCTCTTCAACCGAAAATAAGGCTTGCTCTCCTGTCTTTGGAAAACCGAGTCATGAATGAGCGGATACCTCAGTTTAAATCGTGCCGGATATGCTCCCAAATACCACGCCTCCCCCACCTTGTACAAAGGCATCTCTCCCTGCTTCAACAAATGTCCCTCGTAATAACTCCCCACCTCCTCAACATTCTTGTGTGTCTGCATATAGGCACAGGAATCCAGCAACGCTGCAACCGTGAACGCCACCACAACTCTGAATATCTTCTTCACCTCATAAGGGTACCAAGCTCCTGCCTCCTTGTCAATTGTTCTTTCTGAAATACCGGGGCAAACGCATTTCCTAATGCGTTTGCCTATTTACGAATTACGATTTTGATGCTAGCGCGCTCCGCGCGGAGGAAGCGGAGCGAATTAAACAGCGGAGTTTTTAACGATGCGGGGGTGTTGTCTAGAATGTTGTCGGAGTTATGCCCTGCCAAGGCGTCAATTTACACGTCTGCTACCCTATTTAGTTTATTGTCACGGACTCTGAAGTTGCCATCTATCTTTCTTTAGGACTGACACAGGATTTTCTTGTAATTTCTATGTCCTTATGGTACACATGAGAATGCTGCTGTGCTCGTGACGCGCGGTACTTACAGCCCGGACCGTTATTATCTGAAAAGGGAGCATCGTGTTCAGGGTTTCATGTTCCGTCCCTTGTGGATACCTCAGGCAAACCCGACCCCGCACCCACCTATACTCAGGGAACGTGGCTTCCCTACCGCCGACGGCACAGTGGCTCCATTCTCACTCATTTGTTCCACGTGGAACATTGGCTTTTTGTTGGCAAAGCGCGTGGAGTTCGGAGTTGAAGTTGACAAAGGAGAGATAAACGTGTATAAGTGGCGCACGATGACAACAATACCAACACTGCTGGCAGATCAGTTGACGAGAGCATTGAAAGAAGTTTTCGGTGGTGAAATGCCGGAGAATTCTTCGGGGGTATCTGTGAGTGCGGCGCAGGATTTGAGGTTCGGAGACTACCAGAGCAACGCCGCGATGGTGTTGGCAAAAAAGGTTGGAAGCAACCCGCGGGAGCTTGCAACAAAGGTGGTGGAAGCGTTGGGAGATATGTCTTTTGCAACGGCTGAAATAGCGGGACCGGGATTCATCAATTTTCGTGTGAAACCCGAGTACTATGGTGAGTGCATGAATGAGATGTTGAAGGACGATCGACTCGGAGTACCGCGGGTCAAGACTCCGAAACGGATCGTCATTGATTTTTCGGCGCCGAACGTGGCAAAACCCATGCATGTGGGACATATTCGCTCCACCATCATCGGAGATACTCTCGCTCGATTGGCCCGTTTCATGGGGCACACGGTGATCACTGACAATCACATCGGTGATTGGGGAACTCAATTCGGTATGATTCTCTGGGGATGGAAAAATATATTGGATAGGGAGAATCTCGAAAAAGATCCCATCAATGCCCTGCTCGACGTCTATAAGGAAGTTAATAAACGCTGCAAAGAGCAGCCTCATACCTTGGAAGATTGTAAGGCCGAGTTGGTGAAACTCCAGGGAGGAGACGAGGAGAATCTCACCATCTGGAGACGCTGCATTGAAGTGACTCAGGAGGGACTCAAGAAAATATACGACCGACTCGACATTCATTTTGATGTTTGGCTTGGTGAGAGTTTTTACAACGAATCGCTGCCCAGTCTTGTGGAAAGCCTCATCAACTCAGGTATTGCACGTGAAAGTGAAGGAGCTGTTTGTGTCTTCTCCGATGGTTTCCACAAGCCACAGAATGATCCGTTTCTTGTCAGCAAAGACGGCGAGTGGCAACCCGTTCCTGCCATCATCCGCAAGGCAGATGGCGCGTTTCTTTACGCTACAACGGATCTCGCTACACTTGATTACCGCATCCGGCATTTCCACGCTGATTCCATCTGGTACGTTGTGGGAGCTCCCCAGGAAAAACACTTTAAGCAGATTTTTGACATCCAGCGTATGCGTGGCATCAGCGGTGACTTCCGTCACGTAGCTTTTGGCTCCATCCTCGGCAAGGATAAACGTCCGTTCAAAACGCGTGACGGGGAAACGGTTTCTCTCCAGGATGTCATTGATGAAGCCGTGCAACGCGCCACACGCGTCGTCTGTGAAAAGAGTCCCGATATGCCGGACGATGAGAAAAAGCTTGTTGCGGAAGCCGTAGGTATCGGCGCCATCAAGTTTGCCGAACTCTCCCAAAACCGTCTCAGTGATTATGTGTTTGACTGGGACAAGATGCTCTCTCTCTCCGGAGATACGGCACCTTACCTCCAGAATTCATACGTTCGCATTCGCTCCATTTTTCGAAAATTGGATGGAGAATTTTCTCTTCCGGAACTTCCACTCCAGCTCCGGGATGCTGCAGAGATTCACCTTGCTCGTACGCTGGTTCGCTTCGGTGAAATTGTTCCCTCTACCTTGGACGATTGCCGTCCCAATATCCTTGCTGCCTACCTCCACGACCTCGCTCGAGCTTTCCATAGCTTCTACGAGGCTTGTCCGGTCTTGCGCAGCGATGCAACCGTCCGTGACAGCAGACTCGCACTCTGTGAACTCACCGCCCGTGTCCTCCATCTCGGGATGGATCTGCTGGGTATCCATGTTCCGGAGCGTATGTGAGCGGAGGAATCATCAGGGCAACCGCATTTTCTAATGCGGTTGCCATTTACGAATTACGAATTACGATATGGGGAGTTTGGCGGCTTCGCCGCGAATTTGGCGAACGAGAAGTCTTCTTGAGAGCCGTCATCATAATGACCATTGGTTGTCACGATTTTTGGTACGTATAAACGAAGGTATCAGTCAAGAAGGGCATTCCCTCCGCTGATTAACTTTCCTCAAATACGTTTTTCCGGAGCCTCCATCACTCCATT
>CANPXA010000154.1 GCA_947585525.1 uncultured Akkermansia sp.
CGGCGTTGCAGCATTACGTGTACTGCCCGCGGCAGTGCGCGCTCATCCATATCGAACGTGTGTGGGCAGAGAACGCTCTCACCACATTTGGGAGCATGGAGCATGCGCGCGTCGATTCCGGGGAAAACACATTGCGGGACGGCGTGCGTACGATTCGTTCGCTGCACTTGGTCAACAAGCGTTTGGGCATATGGGGTGTGGCGGATGCCGTAGAGTACACGGTGGAGGAACCCCGACGCATAACCCCCGTAGAATACAAGCACGGTCGCCCAAAGCTGCACCCGGCGGACGAGGTGCAACTCTGTGCGCAGGCGTTATGTCTGGAAGAGATGCACGACGTGCGCGTGGAAGAGGCTTTTCTTTATTATCGTGGTACACGGAAAAGGCACAGGGTGCAACTCTCCCCTGAGTTGCGTTCCACGACGGAGCAGGTGATCGCAGAGACGCGCAATCTCTTTGAAAGTGGCGAATTGCCAGTGGCAGAACGCTGCGATGGTTGCGATGACTGTTCGTTAATGGATGTATGTTTACCCGCCACACGTCGTCGAAGTGTAGCAACATACAACGAAGCTGGATTCACTGCCTTACTCAATAGTCCATGAGAAAACATCTCAACACACTCTACATTACAACCGAGGATACGTGGCTTGCGCTTGACGGCGAGACTGTATCCGTGCGGATGCCAGGCCGTGGCGCCGTGCGTATCCCCCTAGTCAATTTGGAGGCTATTCAAACGTTCGGGTGGAATATCATGGCGACGCCTCAGCTCATGGCACACTGCGCTGAATGCGGTGTGCACCTGTCCTTCTGTTCGCCGCACGGACGGTTCCTCTGCCGCGTTTCTGGTTACTCACCGGGCAATGTCCTGCTGCGCCGGGCTCAATACCGTTTGGCGGACGATCCGTATGCTTCGATACTTATCTCCCGCGAAATGGTAGCTGCTAAAATACTGAACGCGCGTACTGTGCTGCAGCGTGTGTGCAGGGATTACAACGAAAGAGCTGTAGTTTTACAGGAATGCGGCAACACTTTGGCAAGCTATGTGCGTCAGGCACGACGGGCGACTACCGCAGAACAGCTCTTAGGCATCGAAGGTGCAGCTGCAGAGTGCTATTTTTCTGCTTTCCCGCACTTCCTCCTTTCCGATGAATGGAGTTTCCAATCGCGCAATCGCCGTCCTCCGCGAGATCCTGTCAATTCCTTGCTTTCCTTTGCATACACGCTTCTGGCTGCTGATTGCAAATCTGCATTAGAGGCAGTTGGATTAGACCATGCTGTGGGCCTTTATCATAAAGATCGCCCCGGACGTCCAGGGTTAGCCTTGGATCTCATGGAGGAATTCCGCGCCCCGCTTGCAGACCGCACTGTACTCACACTTCTCAATCGCAAACAACTCTCTGCACGTGATTTTATTCACGAGGAAGGCGGATTTGTGCGCCTGACAGATGAGGCACGTAAACTTGTCCTCACATCATGGCAAGAACGTAAGAAGGACGAAATGATGCATCCCTATCTTCAAGAAAAGATAACTATCGGTATGCTCCCTCACGTACAGGCTCGCCTTCTTGCTCAGCATATCCGTGGTGCTTTGGACGCCTATCCCCCCATACTGTGGAAATAGATTATGCTCTACCTCATCAGTTACGATGTATCTACGGAAAGCCAAGCTGGTCGCCGCCGTTTGAGACGTGTCGCTAAGGTGTGTGAAGATTACGGCGTGCGGGTGCAAAACTCCGTTTTCGAGTGCGTGCTTGATTATGCTACCTTCGTTCGTGTCAAAAGTGAACTCTCCGGTATCATTGATCCCGAGCAGGATAGTTTACGTTTTTATCCCTTGGGTAAAAGAGGACGTGAAAAAGTCGTGCATTTAGGTGTGGAGCGTGGTATAGACGTAGAGTCTCCTCTCATCCTATGAGAGGATAGTTTTCGCTTTCGCCGCGAACGTGGTGAAGTCATGGTAATACTGCGGGGTTCGCGCTGCTGTGACCTTTCCCATGTCATGAAGATTGACAGATTTGTGTATTTACATTGAAATTGTTTATATTCAGTGTGTAAAATACAGTTGTCCAGTAAAACTCGAGAAATGCTACATACAGGTGAGGAATGCTTTTTTTATTTCTCATACACGAAATAGACTCGTGAATACCCCATTTCGCGAAAAAAAGTTCCTTCACTTTTACTCTAAGTTGCTGTACAATCCCCCTGTCGCCTCCTCACGGAGGCGTGAGTTGAAACTACCCGGTAACGACCTACCAGGATACAGTAGATTGTCGCCTCCTCACGGAGGCGTGAGTTGAAACACTCCCTCGCTCGCTATCCTCACGCTCAATGTCCGTCGCCTCCTCACGGAGGCGTGAGTTGAAACAGCCATGCCACGCACATCCGGTTCCCTTCTTCAGTCGCCTCCTCACGGAGGCGTGAGTTGAAACTCGACGGCTCCGAAAATGCGGTAGGTTGATTGCTGGTCGCCTCCTCACGGAGGCGTGAGTTGAAACAGCCGGTGCTGAATGCGGGGGATGAGTGGACGACGGTCGCCTCCTCACGGAGGCGTGAGTTGAAACTTTAACGTCGCGAGGAGGAGAGAGCGCGACGGGTTGTCGCCTCCTCACGGAGGCGTGAGTTGAAACAGGCTGCCGGATGATTGTCAGCGGGTGCAGGATGTGGTCGCCTCCTCACGGAGGCGTGAGTTGAAACTTTCACCGTGAAAGCTCCATCCGTCTGAACGCCAAGTCGCCTCCTCACGGAGGCGTGAGTTGAAACAACGCCCCCTCCGCCGCCGCCTGGTACTTCTGCACGTCGCCTCCTCACGGAGGCGTGAGTTGAAACACAAGCAAAAATCCCTTCTCTTGCAAAAGGTCACGTCGCCTCCTCACGGAGGCGTGAGTTGAAACCACACGGATTACGCCGGCAATAAAACGTCGTTGGTCGCCTCCTCACGGAGGCGTGAGTTGAAACTATCATTTTGATAAGATGTCTTTCGGCAAGTTTTGTCGCCTCCTCACGGAGGCGTGAGTTGAAACGTCAGATAAATCGGCGCAGTATCCGGCCCGGTCGTCGCCTCCTCACGGAGGCGTGAGTTGAAACAATCGGCGTCTCCCTAGTCCCTAGCCAAGTCATCGTCGCCTCCTCACGGAGGCGTGAGTTGAAACGTGACAAGATGACGAAGCAGGCTGCAGGGTTTGTGTCGCCTCCTCACGGAGGCGTGAGTTGAAACGGCAATGAGGGCGAGCATGCCGCGCGTGCGCTTCGGTCGCCTCCTCACGGAGGCGTGAGTTGAAACGATTGGAAGAGGCGGGTGGTGAGGTTTGTGACTGGGTCGCCTCCTCACGGAGGCGTGAGTTGAAACCGGCAGCAAGACAGAGGGCCATCTGGGTGACGGGCTGTCGCCTCCTCACGGAGGCGTGAGTTGAAACTCGCAGCTATCGCTCGGGAATCCATCCTCTAAATGTCGCCTCCTCACGGAGGCGTGAGTTGAAACCGTCCCACAACTGCTTGAGCATCAGCCTCTCCCCTGTCGCCTCCTCACGGAGGCGTGAGTTGAAACTCCCCCTTCCTCCACCCCATCCCCCTCAGCAAACGTCGCCTCCTCACGGAGGCGTGAGTTGAAACTGCCTCAAAAAATGCACCTTGTTCCACACCGGCGGTCGCCTCCTCACGGAGGCGTGAGTTGAAACTCCAGCCGTTCGCCACGCGTGATGCCAAGCAACCGTCGCCTCCTCACGGAGGCGTGAGTTGAAACCACAAGACCTTGCGGGGCTTCGTCAATAATCGGAGTCGCCTCCTCACGGAGGCGTGAGTTGAAACAAAGACGTGGACGAAGCGATTGCCGAGATGAACGTCGCCTCCTCACGGAGGCGTGAGTTGAAACTTGACGGGTTGCTGCAGGGGGCGTTTTTCGCGCTTGTCGCCTCCTCACGGAGGCGTGAGTTGAAACCTTGACGCGTGGGACTCGGTCAAGTCCGGCGTCTGTCGCCTCCTCACGGAGGCGTGAGTTGAAACACCTCGCTCGTGACCCGCGCGTCCAGCGTGTTAAGTCGCCTCCTCACGGAGGCGTGAGTTGAAACTTTTGAAAAAAAAGAGGCTTGACTTGTGACGTGTCGTCGCCTCCTCCCTCACCTCACCCCCGACCGCCCCGCCAAATTCACCTGGCCCCATCGCCCCTTCGGCGGCGGCGCCGGCTACTTCCTCCGCCGCGACACCGTCGAGCAAATCCTCGCCGCCGCGCAGACTTGCCCCATGACCCACGGCAAAGAAGACCACTACATCTGCTCCCTCCTCCTCAACCTCTCCATCCCCATCACCAACCTACCCCTCCTCAACCAATTCGCCCGCGACCCCCTCCCTTCGCGAACCAACTCCATCATCTCCGCCCACCAACTCCCCCCCTCCTCCCTCCTCTCCCTCCATCACAATTTGCTAATCCCCCC
>CANPXA010000155.1 GCA_947585525.1 uncultured Akkermansia sp.
CATCTGGCTGTGCAGAATGGGCGGACGGCTGCAGCGCGGTTGCTGATCAGTCGTGGCGCGGACGTTTTGGCGAAGGATAAGCAGGGGCGGCTGCCGATTGACCTGACGGAGAATGAGGAGATCAAGGCGCTGCTGAAGGAAGCGGAGAAGGTGCGGATGAAAGAAATCGAGGTTTTTTCCGATATCAGGCGCGGGGAAACGAAGAAACTTCGCGAGATGCTGGCTCACGGCATGAGTCCTGATGTACTCTGGAATGATGGTGAGACGTGCATCTTAAGCGAGGCTGTGTACTGCCAGAACAAGGAAGCCGTACGCATCTTGCTCAAGGCAGGCGCGAAGACAACGATAAGGGGACCCGGCGGGAAGACTCCGCTGCACGCAGCGGCGACGGTCGGCGATGGGGAAATTGTGCAAATGCTGCTCAAGGCAGGCGCGGATCCCATGGGAGGGAGCGGGAACGGTTTCACCGCGTTGCACGAGGCTGTTTGGTCGGGAAGAGAAGACGCCGTGAAGGCGCTCCTTCCCTACTACAAGAAGGTGAACTTCAGTCCCACCATGTGGTATGGCACACCGATAGGAATGGCCATCAACCAAGGAAGGGCGAACATAGTACAGGAGATCCTTAAGGCGGGATTGAATGTGAACAGCCCTATGTTTGAGGAGCCTCTGCTGGTGACTGCGGCGAAGGCGGGAAACGTAGAGATTGTGAAGATGCTGCTCAAGGCTCACGCGCGCAGAGACGCGAAAGACGCGCACGGGAATGTTGCGGCCGACTACGCGAGCGGCGAGGTAGCACGCCTTTTGAAGTGAAAAGAGATACCAACGAAACGATGATGATGAAAACATGGAGAACAATCGTAGGGAGCCTTCTCATGGCCACGGCGTACGTCCTCGCCGACAGCGATGTGCCGCAGTTCACGGACTACTCGAAAATCAACCAGGGTCCGCCGGATGTGAGTTACAGAAACCGCGAATTCCGCGCGTATCTGAGCAACGATGAACTTCGTAAACGTCTTAAAATCTCACAGTATTCCTCGTTTGAGAATCCTACCGGCATCTTCTTCAGTAATGGCGAGACGGCATCTCTGAACGTCAAGGGCGGCGAGGGGAAGAAAATCTCGCTCATTGTCCACGATTTCGGGATGTCCGGCAGCCATGATGTGTATCCGCTGAACGAAGGAAGCAACGTCATTCAAATAAAGTCCTCGGGTCTGGGCTACATTGACTACCGCTCCGATCAACCGGAACAGGAGCCACCGGTACATATCACCATTGACGGAGGGAAGATCAACGGCGTGTTCACTCCTCAAGACGACGCGGAAACATGGGAGAGACTGCTCGCCTCCGCTAAGTGCGGTATCCTCGACCTCTTGGGGACACGCTGTCAGTTGACCTATGACGTCGCTTCGCTGCGTAAATACTGCCCTCACGATGGTCCTAAGCTGCTGGCTCTCTACGACCGCATTATTGAGATGGAGCAGGACGACGTGATGGGCTGGAAGTTCGATGGCTCGCATCCGGGGAACCATATTCACGGTCGCGTGCAGTGGAAAGGATTCATGCATGCGGACGGGTACGGCGGAGCGTTCCACGTCAGTACAATGGACGTGCTGGCGGATCCTGAAGCATTGAAAAAGAGTTCGTGGGGTGTGGCGCACGAATTCGGACACGTGAACCAAACGCGTCCGGGCATGCTGTGGAGAGGCATGACGGAAGTGACAAACAACCTGTGCTCTTCCTGGGTGAATTACCTGCTCGACCCGCAGCAATCGAGATTGGAGCACGAGTGGAGCGGAACGTTGGATGCGTCCCCCATGCGCGGAGGGAACTTTGACAATTACGTGAACAGCGCCGTTGTGAGACACCAAATCTGGCAATTCCAGGTGGGTAAGGATCCTGATCCTGCAGATGTTCAGGCGCTGAAACGCGAGGAAGCCGGGAATGTGTTTGTCGCGCTCGCGCCATTCTGGCAGTTGTTGCTCTACAATCACCTCGCTCTGGGCAACAAGGATTTTTATCCGCGCATTTATCACGATGTCCGCGCGACGGATGAGAGCAAAATGACGAACGGCGAGCTGAGGGTTCTCTTCATGAAGCGCGCGTGCGATGCCGCTCAGCTGAATTTTTCGAAATTCTTTGTCACGACCGGTATGGCGGCGGCGATCGATCGCGAGGTGGGAGATTACGGCGTGGCCTTCGTGACGGTGACGGAGGATATGGTGCAGAAAATGCTCGACGAGGTGGCGAAGTACCCGGAGCCGGAAACGGACGTGATCTATTACATAACGGTCAACAGCGTGGACATATTCCGCGACAAGTTGCCCATCGAGGTGTCGCCCGATGCGCCGAAGATCAAACTGCCGGTCAAGCAGGTGGATATACCGCCGGATGCGTGGAAAAACGCCGTTGCGTTTGAAGCCTACAGCGGCGAGAAACTCATCCGCGTGTCGCTACGGGGGCTGAACCATGAGGACAATGAGACGACGACCGTGATATGCCCGCCGGAGACCGATTCCCTGAAGGCTGTGCAGTGGGACGGCAAGCGCATCACCATTGCCAAGCTGTCCGACGACCCGGAGACACGAAAAAAATGGCGGAAGAATATCAAGATGGCCGAAATCGTGCGTGCGCTCAGGAAGGGCGATAACGGCAAGTTGAAGAGTTTGCTCGAGGGAATAAAGCTGAACGAACAGAAGCTCGACAACGGGAATTCTCTGCTTCACGAAGCGATTACTCGACAAAATGCGCAGGTTGTGAAGTTATTGTTGGAGAGAGGCGCCAACCTGAAGGAGATGGACAAAGACGGCAGGATGCCCCTGCACCAGGCGTGCAGGTACGACAACGAGGAAATCGTAAAGCTGCTTCTCAAGGCCGGAGCGGACCCCATGGCCAAGTCCGAGAACTCGGCCTACCCCATCCATGAGGCGATTTGGTGCGAGAAAAACAATTTGCTGCCTATCCTGCTGCCTTCCTACAAAAAAATCAACTTCAGTCCCGATGGCGGCGGGAATGGCTACCCCGCCGCTATGGCGATTAAGAGGGGCAACGTGGGGGCGCTGAAAATCTTGCTCAAGGCCGGGCTTAAGGTGAACGACGACCGGTTCGCCTCGGATCCTCTGTTGACGATAGCCGCGAAAGAGGGGAAAGAAACGATGGTCCGGCTGCTGCTCAAGGCCAAGGCAAAGAAGAGTGCAGTGAATGCCGAGGGGAAGCGGGCCATCGACTACGCAAAGGGCAACATTCGCGAGCTGCTCAGGTAGACGCCCCAGGCGCCGGAGGCGCCTATTTACGATTTACGATTTACGATTTACGATTTGAATGTTAGCGCGCTACGCGCGGGGAGGCAAAGCGTCCGACGGCCCCGTGCAGGGCGCACGCGAAGCGGGCGGGCAGGACGATTGGACAAAAGCGCAGTTTTTGCCCGCAGGGCGCTGAGGTAGTGCGGTACCGAAGCGTCAAAGCGGAAGCGCAGCGGAATTTTGGGAACAAGGCGAGAAACCGATTAGAAAGGTGCCGAAGGAGCCTGACGGCATCTGGCGGTGCCTATTTACGATTTAGCAAAGCCTGCAAGATGGCATGGCTTATATCCGGACGCTTTCCTCACAAAAACACCCACGAGCCTTCCCCACCACCAATGTATGCGCATTGCATATCCCGCGCGGAGCGCGCTATAATCAAATCGTAAATTGACTCAGCGCCGCCCCATCGGCGCTGAGCCCTTCGGGCAAAAGCTGCGCTTTTGTCCAATCCCACTCCGAGCCCTCGTGGGCTTTGTAAATCGTACATAGCAAACGCATTGGAAATGCGTTTGCCGGATTGGGCTTGCGCGCGGGTGACGCGGATGGTATGATGGACGCGGCATGATGACTTCGAAACATATCGTAGCAGTTATTGATTATGGTTCTCAGTACACTCAGCTCATCGTGAGGCGCGTGCGTGAATTGGGGTATTTGGCAAAACTTTACACCTGCGAGGAGATCGATGAGATTGACGAGCCCGGCGCCGTCATCCTTTCCGGCGGACCCCGCAGCACGTCGGAGCCGGATGCTCCCGACATCGATTTTGAAAAATTAAAGAGCTTCAACGTGCCCGTTCTGGGGGTATGCTACGGGATGCAGTTGCTCAACATCAAGACGGGCGGAACGGTGCGTCCGAGCAACAAGAGGGAGTACGGTCCCGCCGCTCTCATTCCGGAGGAAAACGCCGGTCTCTTCGCCGGAGTATCTCCCTCCTCTCAGGTCTGGATGAGCCACTCCGACACCGTCGATCACCTCGCCGACCATTGCCGGGTCATTGCCCGCAACAGCGAAGGAATACCTGTTTCTCTGCAGTGGGGCGACAAGATGTTCGGCATCCAATTTCA
>CANPXA010000156.1 GCA_947585525.1 uncultured Akkermansia sp.
CTTTTCCTGAATCACTCTAGGAAAGATTCCAACGTGGATCATGGTACCAATTGGGGGAGAAGAAGCCGAGGTCCCGATGAAGAGTGGGGACAACCATAGCCGCTGTCTGGTAAGTGTGTATCAGTTGGGTCTTCCATGTTTCAGATGAACCGACGGCACGCAACATTTTGTAACAAAAGGTGAGCGCAGCACCCGTGCCGGACGGGATAACGAGCCGATTGAGTTCGGTACGGACGTCTTCCGGAGCCATTTGGTACTTGATTGAAATCCAATGATAATTCCATACGCGAAATTGATGCGCACAGGCGTTGCGAATTTGGGCAAGCAGTGCGATCCCGAAGAGAAAATAATTAAGGCTATCAAATTGCATGGCTTCCGCAATTTTTTGCACCAATTCTTCCTCCAACCCCCGTCTCAGCAACTCAGCTATGTGTCCAAAATTAGCAAACTCCACAAAACTCCATACCGGCACAGTTTCGATGGTTGCCCCTTGCTTGATATCCCGATCCCACGCGGCGTACAACGATCGATCCTTCCGAAAGTTATCAGCCAACCGCTCCATGATACGATCGTATACCGAGATTCCATTCTCTGAGCCGTCATTTTCTGCGGACCTATCTTCTGCAGGCGGTGTTACCGTGCAAAAGGAAGGACGCAGTCCTTTTCGATCCGCCTGAGGTGTGGTCGAGCCTGTATAGCGAGCCCACTGGTGAGCCACCTGGGTACGTAATGCAGGTTCCATCTCGGAAAAAGCTCTAAAAAATAATCCACGCAAATCACGATCAAAGTTATAAAGCGTCATGACGGTTTCCCAGTACGTTTGGGGATGAAAATGCGGCTCGTTTTCATCCTTCGATCGTTCTAGAAAAGAAGACCAATAAGGAGCGATGCGGTAGTAATTGATGTAACGTAATTTGCTTTCAATTTCTTTCTCCAACGCATCCGCCGTCAGATTACGAATGCTCTGCATCCCGCGCATAACAAGAATATGAGCCTGTTCCCCAAATGTTTTATATGGCTTTGTCATCGTCTCTTTCCCGCTATTTTTCTCTTAATTTTTCGCACAAGTGGTATCTTTCTTCCTCATTCGTCAGGGTGACACATCCGAATCGCTCAATTTTCCACCATCGTTCCATGCTCCGTACATTTTTCCCTGCCGAGTACATTGTATGAATTTGTTGAGTCTTTGCCGGAAGAGTTCCGGCTGCCGCCGTTTAATCTGAATAGTGTCAATGCGCACACGGCGATACAACTCCGGAAACGAACAAAAGTTTTTCCACAGTTTCTTGTCTGCTCGCAAAATTTCCATGATATCCTCATCGAGGTGAAATGGACGGGCACATGCCCATGCCCGACTCCCAGCCTCCGTCATCAATCCTAACCGCTTCAGTCGCATGCAACGAGCTTTGTTGAGTTCGCTCCATGAAGAGACCGATCCCGATCGTCGTGGTGAAAAACGTTGCCGTGTCACTCCGTCCTCCATGCGACGCAACACACTGTCAATCCAACCAAAACAAAGTGCTTCCTCGACAGCTTCAAGGTAGAGGACATGCTTCTGATTTTCGGGAGATTTACGATAAAAAGGCACCCAACATTCACGTGCTGAGGCCGCATGCTCCATCATCCATCGTCGTAAATCACCTCGATCAAAATGATCCAGTGTGTGATCGGGAAGCATAGGGAAATGATACCATGCGTCTTAACTTTGTGCAAGACAAACGCTGCAATTCTGCTTGTTCCCCGAAGATAATGTTTTGTGCGCGTTTGCCCGAACGTCATGCACTAAATTTCACACATTATCAATATGTTCTACAAGGTCATAGCGGAGCAAACGTAAAGCCCTATTCGGAAAACAACGAGGGGCTCTGTACCCCATCATTAATCACACAAGAATTTGCCAGAGCAACATCCGGTGATTTGCCAGAGCAACATCCGGTGATGTCCAGGCACGGCAAACGCATTTGGAAATGCGGTTGCTATGTACGATTTACGATTTATTAATAATATGCGCGTTGCGCAATTTTTTCGAATTATCAACGTGTGCGGATGAGTTCGCTAGAGCCATCATCATGATGACCGTTTGATGCCACGATTTTTGATAGGCATCAACAATGGTATCAATTCATAAGAGCATTCTCTCCGTCGATGAACTGCTCTCAAATGCATTTGCCCTGGATGTCCAGGTAGCTATTGATTGCTCCGCACGCTTACGCACGGTCCCATTTCCACAAAGCGTGGAAGATCAAAAATGCAACTCCTTGCAGCGCTGTCGCACCTATAGCATAGACGCCCAACAATCCAAAAGCCAACAATGAATCTTCTCCATTAAAAACCAGACCAAACAACATGAATCCCAGACGAACAAATTAAAACCGACAAGAGGACATTACGAATTAAACAGTTTAATACCAAATGAAAGAATTACTTATTCACAACGCAAACAATAAAACACAGAATAGAAAACGCGAGGAAAAGACTCGCGAAGGAGATGGGAAAAACTTGCCAAAGGAGGGGAGGTGCTGTATCATGGCGCGCGTTATGAGTGAATTGCCCAAGGCGTACGAACCGGCAGCAGTGGAACAGAAATGGCAGACCCTGTGGTTGCAGGAAAACTGTTTCCATGCTGACCCGCGCAGCGAGAAACCTGCATACAGCATCGTCATTCCTCCCCCGAACGTGACCGGTGTACTGCACATGGGGCACGTGCTGAACAACACGATTCAGGACATTCTGGCGCGTCGCGCGCGGCAGGAAGGCAAGGAGGTTCTCTGGTTGCCGGGCACCGACCATGCAGGCATCGCCACCCAGGCACGCGTGGAGAAGGAGCTGGCAAAAGAAAATCCGCCGCGGACGCGGTTCGACGTCGGTCGCGAGGATTTCGTCAAGATGGTGTGGGAGTGGAAAGAGAAACACGGCGGCATCATCATCAAGCAGCTCAAGAAACTCGGTTGCTCCTGCGACTGGGAGCGCGAACGATTCACGATGGACCCCGGCTACGCGGCGGAAGTGGCGCGCGTGTTCACCGAACTCTTCAAGGAGGGACTCATCTACCGCGGACTGCGCATGGTGAACTGGGATCCCGTGCTCCTCACGGCCCTCTCCGACGAGGAAGTGATCATGACCCCCAGCAAGAGCAAGCTCTACACCATCCGCTACCGCTTGGAGGAGGACCCGAGCCGCTACCTCCTCGTGGCGACCACGCGTCCGGAAACCATCATGGCGGACGTGGCGGTGGCGGTGAACCCGAAGGATCCGCGCTATGCCGATTGGCTGGGCAAGAAGGTGCTCCGCCCGCTTGTGGAAACGCCCATCCCCATCATTGCCGACGAGCATGTGGAAATCGGCTTCGGCACCGGCGCGCTCAAGATCACGCCTGCCCACGACCGCGTGGACTTTGAGGTCGGCGTACGTAATGGACTGCAAATCATCGACGTGCTTACCCCCGACGGTCACATCAACTGTCCGGACTGTCCGGAGTTGCACGGCTTGGACCGTTTCGTCGCCCGAGACCGCTCCATCGAGATCATCCGCGAAAAAGGTCTCCTCGAAAAAGAAGAAGCCTACGACAACAACATCGGCGTCAGCCAGCGCTCCGACGTCCCCATCGAACCTCGCCTGAGTATGCAGTGGTTCCTCAGGTATCCCTGCGTCGATGAGGCCATGAAAGCCGTGGAGGACGGCGAAATCACGTTCCGCCCTGCTCACTGGGCCAAGACCTACGCGCACTGGCTGGAGGGCATCCAGGACTGGTGCATCAGCCGCCAGCTCTGGTGGGGTCACCGCATTCCCGTGTGGTACCGCAAAGAAATGGCCGCCGAGCTCAAGGAAGCTCCCAAACTGGATGCTCAGGATGCCGCCGCCGGACGCATCTACGTTGGCGTCGAGCCGCCGTCCGACCCGGAAAATTGGGTGCAGGACGACGATGCGCTTGACACGTGGTTCAGCTCCTGGCTGTGGCCTTTCGCCACCATGGATTCCGACTGTCGCGCGAAATTCTATCCCACCACGGATCTCGTGACGGGACCGGACATCATCTTCTTCTGGGTGTCGCGCATGATCATGGCGGGCTACCGCTTTGCGGGACAAAAGCCCTTCTCCAACGTCTTCTTCACCTCCATCGTGCGTGACCTGCAAGGACGCAAGATGAGCAAGAGTCTCGGCAACAGTCCGGACCCTCTGGACCTCATCGACCGCTACGGAGCGGACGGTCTGCGCTTCGGTCTCATGCGGATTGCGCCTACCGGCTCCGACGTCAAGTTCGACGAGAAGCAAATCGAGGAAGGCAAGAACTTCGCGAACAAGTTGTACAATGCCGTTCGCTTCCGTCTCATGCAGGGCGATGCCGGCAC
>CANPXA010000157.1 GCA_947585525.1 uncultured Akkermansia sp.
GAACTGGGAGACGAGGGCTATGTTTGCCGTACGCTCACTGCGAGAGAGTTCGCGCACGTCAATCCCATCGATGCATACGGCGCCGGAGTCAACGTCATAAAACCGGCAGATCAGGTTGATGAAGGTCGTCTTTCCTGATCCGCTCGGCCCTACCAATGCCACGATTTGACCGGCAGGAACATGAGCCTCCACATCCCGTAGTACGGGTTCTCCTTTCCGGTAGCTGAAGCACACCTTCTTGAAATCCACATCGCCGCGCACGGGAGACGGGAGAACCTTTGGTTCCGCAGGTTCCGGAGTCTTATCCTCCGCCTTGAGGATTTGGTCGAGGGCTCTTACCATGACGGCCATCAGTTGAGTTTGGTTCAGAACGGTGGCAAGTCGTTTGAGGGGATCGTAACAATAATAGAACGCGGTAGCTATGGCGGCGAACTGTTCCATGGTGAGACCGTCCCCGCAACCTCGATAAAGCGAATAGGCGAGAGCGAGAGAACTCACAATTTCCACCGCCGGAGCCAACGACAAACTCCAAGCAGAGATACGAATGACGAGTGAGTTGAATTGCGTCATCTGCTCATAGAGGAGGTCGGACTGTCTCTTCTCCAGATTGAATGAGCGCACCTCGCGCTGGGCGGAGAGAGATTCCTCCACAGTGGAGGTAATTTGCTGGAGGCCGGCGAGAGATTGTTGCATGCGACGTATCATGCGGCGTCCCACGTAACGCACAAGCGGCACCACCATCGCTGCCGCCAGTAGATTGCCCAGTAGCATGGCGCTCTCGTCGCTCATGAGGGCAGCGTACACCAGGTAGCCCGCAGCGAATAGAAATGTCAATGGCTGGATGATGAGGTCATTCATCACGGTCACCATCTGCCCCTGCAAGTTATGGGCGAATTGGATGACAATCGTCATGAGCTCACCGCGGCGGTGACGATCAAAGAAGGAGAAAGAGAGCTGTTGCAAACGAGAAAAGACGTTTCCCCAAAGCTTGCGCAGGATATGCGTGCCTGCACACGCCAACATGTACGAGTTTAAGTAGGTTCCCACACCGCGCACAATCATGACAAGGGGGATGAGCGCGATGGCGAGCCACAACTTTGCCGCCTCCATGTCCTTCGGGGCAAATGTACGTACCACCCAATCCTGCACCTCGGGAGGAAGCTCCTTCTCCCCGAATACAATGGGGAAGGCAACGTTGATGATCATCGGCAAACCGAAGCCGGCTGAAGCTGCCAGCGCCCCGGCCAGAATAGCAGGGATGATCATGTAGAGCTCCGGGCGCATATACTCACGGAGGAGAGGATACAACGCCCCCCATGTGTTAAAATTCTTGCCTTTGGCTTTCTCTTTAGCTTGGGACATGGAGAGAAGCGGAAGTGGAGAGGCCGGGGTAAGAGCAGTTACGGCTCCTGTACCATGAATTTGAGCTCGCCCTCGCAGGTGATTTCACCATTCACCGTGCAGCGGCCAACAGCGACCCCGATGGCTCCGCGCATCTTGACGAGCTCGGTTTCAATGATAAGGATGTCTCCCGGAACAACAGGACGGCGCCACTTCACTTTGTCGCAACTCATGAAGTAGCCTATCTTGCCCTGATTTTCCGGAATACGCAGCATAAGGATGGAAGCCACCTGCGCCATGGCCTCTACCTGAAGCACGCCGGGCATCACCGGGTGCCCGGGGAAATGCCCCTGGAAGAAGAGCTCGTTCATGGTGAGGTTCTTCTGACCGATGCACTTCGTATCTCCCTCAAAGCCAAGGATACGATCCACAAGCATGAAGGGGTAGCGATGCGGCAGCAATTTAAGCACCTCTGCGGTGTCCAGCACGGCGTCTCCCGCCGGTAGGACAATGGGCTTCGGACGCATGGCTTCCATGCTCTCGTAGGTCTTCTGCATCTTGGCGGCCATCTGTGTATTGATACCGTGCCCCGGCATGATGGCGATAACATGACCGAGGATTCGTCGCCCGTTTAAGATGAGATCCCCGATGAGATCCATGGCTTTGTGGCGGGCGCACTCGTTGTGATGTCTGAGTCCGCCGGCGCAAATATATTGATCACCCTTGATAACGATGGCGTTGTCCAGTGTCCCTCCCTTGATGAGACCCTTGTCCAGCAACGGCTGGATGTCTTCGTAGAAGCAGAAGGTTCGCGCATCCGCCAATTCCTTCTCATAAATCTCCGGGGTGATGACGGAGGAAAAATATTGCGTGATCCGACCCTCCGGTCCCACCGCCGTGAGTGAAATGCGGAACTGTCGATCCGGCAGGATGACGATCTGGGAACCGTTTTTGGTCTCCACGGAAAGGGGCTCGCGAATTTCCCACACGATATTCGGCGCCTCCTGTTCTTCAATCCCCGCTTGCTTGATGAGCTCCACAAACGGCGCCGCCGATCCGTCGCAAATGGGCGGTTCGCTCGCATCCATCTCGATAATTGCGTTGTCCACGCCCATCCCGGTCAGCGCAGAGAGAACGTGCTCCACCGTATGCACCCTCACGGATCCCTCAGCCAGCGTCGTCGCGCGTTCCACTGTCTGCACGTTGGCCGCAGAGGCGGCGATGAAGGGCTTATCCGGCAGGTCGATACGGCGAAATCGCAAGCCCGTGTTGGGTTCAGCGGGTTTGAGTGTCAGTTTCACCGCCTGTCCGGTGTGAAGGGAAGTGCCCTGCACCGAGGCACACTTTGCAAGAGTTTTTTGCTTAGCAATCGCCATAATTCCTTCCGTATTTTACACTTTTCCTCTCCCTTTGTGAAGCGAAAATTTACAGGCTTCATTTCCTGAATTTTTGTCCGTCTGAATCTCGGCGCTCCGGCGTCCATGACAAACGGATGGAAAGAGAACCAGGCGAAGGGACAAGTGCGCTCCGATCGATGACTGAATTCAGGCGTCCATCGTACAATCTCTTGTTCACGGTGCTCTCAGGAACGATCAGTCTCCGCAGATGACGCGACCCTTTGCGGCGGGATCATCCATGATGAGCGTATCGACACCGGGCACGTGAATAGAGCCGGAGGCGGGATTTTTGATGCTGAGTACCCGGGTTGTGAGAGTCGCCTGCACGTCTGATTTTTCAAAGGCGAGATCCGTGTCGATCATCTCGCAATCACGCAACACGAGGTTACGACAGTAGCAAAGTGGCTGAGTACCCACGATGGTACAATGCTCCAAGGTGAGATTCTCCGCAAACCACGCGAGATACTCACCGGAGAGAAGCGTGTCACGCACCGTGACGTTACGGCTGTGCCAGAGAGCATCCTTGGTATGCAACTCACAATGTTCCAGCACGGCGTTCTCGACGTATTGAAAGGAATACTTGCCGTGGAGAGTGACGCGGTGGAAGTCGAGTCCGCTGGAGCGCAGCATAAAGTACTCGCTCTCGGCCGTGCAATCGCGCATACGCATCCCATCGATGAACCAACCGAATTCCGGAGACTTGATATCGCACCGAGAGAGGGTGACATCTCCGCACTCACGAAAAGCCTTGATGCCGTACAGACGTGTGCCGGTCACCTCCGCGTGGCGTGTGTACCACATAGCGGCGCGGCAATTGGGAGTGAGTTCGCAGTTTTCCAGGCGAAGCCCATCCACGTGCCAACAAGGATAACGCAAATCAAAAAAACATTCCTGAGCGGTGATGTCCCTACTCTCCTTGAGAGCGCTCTCGCCATCCGCCGGTCCTTCAAAGCGACATCCTCGCAAAAGCAAACCGCAGCTGCCGTAGAGAGCACGCTCCTCATCGTATCTTTTCCCGCAAATCGTTGTCATGCCACGTTGAAGTATCCCACGAACCTGGCAACCATGTGCAGGCTCGCAACCAAGAACCGACTCGGGCTGCTCTCAACTGTAGGCGGACTCCACCTTCTGAGCTACGTCCCTGTAGCCGTAGTCAACCTCGTAAATCGTCTTGTAGTTTTCCAACGCCTTCTCCTTGTTGTCGGATTTCTCGTAGAGGGAGGCAATGAGGTAGAGAAGCTCCTTCTTGGTGTCGTCCATGGTGACGTGCTCCGCATTGGCTTCTTCCAATTGGCGAATGGCCATGTCGGACATATTCTTTGCCGCGTAGCAGCGTCCGAGCATCAGCATGGCTTTCACACGAAGGTTGGGGTTGGTCCGTGCACGTTGCAGAGCCGGAATGGCCTCCGAGTACTGCTCGGCATCGTAGAGAGCCTGACCGTACTTGTATTGCAGTTGCGCATCCGTCGGGTTGGCATCCACGCGGGATTTCGCATCAGCGACAACAATTTGCGCTATCTCCTTCTTACGCTGGGCGAGGTTTTGTTTAGCCTCTTCGTTATTCGGATCAGCATTGAGTACCTGCTGGAAGTTTTC
>CANPXA010000158.1 GCA_947585525.1 uncultured Akkermansia sp.
CCATCGTACATAATCAATGGCTTATGTTGAATCACTTACTGATGTTCTCCTGTTGGGATCGCTTTTTTCTTGGGACACGTGTGGGGGTGTGCTCTGCGGGAGTTTTCCGCTTACTGCATATCCAGTTCACTCACCTGAGAAAAGAGGGAGAGACCGGAGGGAATTTTATCGACGTCCTCGCGGATGCAGGCAAGTGCAGCGGTGGCAATGAGCGCCGCTTTGTTGGTGTGCTCCGGAGCCGTACGCAGCATATGATGGAACATATCCCACCAGAGGGTGAGTTCATTACGGAAAAACTGAGCCTGTATGGCATAGCTGCGTACCCCCCCCCCGTATAGAGATGCTTCCTCATTTTTGGTGAGGTTGCAGGTGTCCTCATCTGTAAAGAGACCCGTACGTTCGTGGAGACGGTGCATGGATTCGACGAGCTCGTAGTTGTACGGGTTTTTGCGCAATTGGATGGCGAGGTTGATGAGGTCGCGTCGGGAAGGATAGCGGCGCGGCACGGGGTCGTTCACGATCGCGATGACTCGTTCCGGGTACTTGAGGCGCGTGTAAATAGAGGGAAGCACGGCATCCCGCGGGTGCAGAACCACCTGTGTGTACTTCTCGCAAAGTGTTCCGTAGGTTTCTGCCGTCCGTTTGTCATTGCTCATGATGAGCCGATTCGGGTGGCAAATGATGGTGAGTTTGGGGAATTTGCGACGCAGAAGTTCCGCCAGAGAATCATCAGCCACGACCACTCCATTGCGACCTGTCGGGTTGTTTGCTTTTTTCGTGAGTTCCTGCACCAGCCATATTCCAAAGGCATCCTCCCGATTTTCCGGGCTGATGGATGGATTGTCGAAAACCAGCAACAACCCCACCCTCGCCTCCGCGTAGCTGGAGATGATGCTTGCGCAGGCGCGCGGACTCATCGGCGCACGCGGCTCAAGCATGTCCAGCGACCACGGGCACGGAGGCGCTCCGGCTACCCGCGCTATGCGCCGCGGCTTGAAGAAGGAGGCCAGGTAATTGACCAGCACCAGCAGATGCACATCAAAGCGAAAGGCCCCACCCACAATCCAACTCGCCTGTGGCAAGTGGTCACGGATGAAGTAGTCGATCTCCACTCCGGGAGCTTTGGTTGTCTCTTCGCTCATGACGGTATGGGCGCCCGTAGTGATTCAAAGAACCTCTGGGCTATGGTTTCCATGCGGTTTTCATCCGCTGCATCATTGCGCAGCGTCAGTCGGATCAAATCGAAGAGGATGGAGGAGGCATTCGAGTGGCCTCTCCCCTGGAGCTTGAAATGCCGGAACCCCATGTCGTAGAGATGCTTGATTTCCGGCGTGGTGAGTGCAAGCACACCGTGCTTCTCGCTCGTGAGCATCACGTCCAACTCCCGACACCCGTTGCTCGCCTGTCTCTTGTCGAACTCGCGCCCATCGTACCCAAGAAAGTTCAGGGCATTCTCGGAGAGCGATTTGTAGTGGTACCCGCGCAGCGGACAATGCCGGATGCAGTACTCATTGATCAAAAGAATGTAACGCTCTCTCTCCGTCAGCTGTTCCAGCAATTCGTCATTCAAGACATCATCCGGGTGCACCATCACCTCGTCATACTTCTCCGCCAGCTCCCGATACGTGTCCATCTTCCCCTTCCCTCCCTTTTGAACGATATTGAGAATGCTGGAGATGCAACGCAGCTCCGGGTACTTCTCACGGATGTGGGACAAAAGAAGATCCGACCCGATGATCACTCCATTGCGTTTGGTCGGGTTATGTCTCGTGAAGAACTTGCACAACGCATTGCAAAGAGCATCGCTCAAATGCTCCTCCGAAAGAAGAATATTGGAAAAAGTGAGATACACAGCTATACCTCGCTTCTCGTACTCCAGCCCGGCTGCACGCAACTCCTCCGCATCCCTCAACAATGTCTTGAGAACCCGCCCGCTGTTCCATGTGCATAGCGGCGCCCCATGCACCATGTGAAACGGCTCAAAACCTAGACGCGTCTTGCAGAAATCAAAGAAAGCCAGCAGCTCGCGGTCATTCACGAACGCGCCCGACACATCCCAATCCGCCCCGGGCCAATTAGGATTGCTGTACTTGCTACTTCCTCCCATTGTGCATCTTAAAGTTTAACTCCTCTCTCATCTTTTGTCAAGTTACAAACACATTTATTTTCTATGTTTGCGCATTGCAAAGACCGATGCAGCCTTTTTGCAACCTGTTGCCTTCCATGGTGCAACCCGATGATTCAAGCCGAAACCATTTGATGATTCGAGCTTGACTCTGTGCAGCGGATGCATTATGCTTGCGCGCGCATGGCAACAGACATCCGTCATAAGCGCAATTTCTCCATCATTGCGCATATTGACCACGGCAAGACCACCTTGTCGGACCGTCTGCTGGAGTGGACGCACACCATCGGCGAACGCGATAAGCAGGACCAACTGCTGGATGCCATGGATCTGGAGCGCGAGAAGGGAATCACCATCAAGTCGCATCCCGTGACGATGCGCTACGTGGCGAAGGACGGGGAGGAGTATGAGCTCAATCTGCTGGACACGCCGGGACACGTGGATTTTTCCTACGAGGTGTCGCGATCGCTCGCCGCGTGTGACGGCGCGCTGCTCGTCGTTGATGCCGCCCAGGGGGTGGAGGCGCAAACACTCGCCAACATGCACCTCGCCATGGACCAACGGCTCGAAATCGTCCCCGTCATCAATAAAATCGACCTTCCCGGCGCCAATCTCCCGTCCGTCTATCACCAACTTGAGGAACTCATCTGCATCCCGCGTGAGGAAGCTATCCTCTGCTCTGCCAAGGCGGGCATCGGCATCGATGAGGTGTTGGAGGCCGTTGTGCAGCGCATCCCGGCGCCGAAGGAGGCGCAGGACGACAAGTTGCGCGCGCTCGTTTTTGATTCCGTGTATGATGCTTACAGGGGAGTCGTCTCCTACGTGCGGCTGATGAGCGGACGCGTCAGCCGAGGGATGAAGGTCAAACTCTTCGCGACGGACGACACCTTTGAGGTGAAAGAAGTGGGTATCTTCACCCCAAAAATGCAGACCGCGGAGGAACTGACGACCGGCGATGTCGGTTACATCATCGCCAACATGAAGACCGCGGCCGATGTGAAGATCGGCGACACCTACACAAACCTGCAGAACCCCTGCGCCGAACCGCTGCCGGGGTTCAAGGAGATTCGTCCCATGGTGTTTTCCGGGATTTATCCGGTGGACTCAGCGGACTACGAGAGTCTGAAGGCCGCCATGGCGAAGCTCCAGATCAACGACGCCGCGTTCACGTACGCCGGGGAGAGTTCCATCGCCCTGGGCTTTGGCTTCCGCTGCGGCTTCCTGGGGTTGCTGCACATGGAAATCATCCAGGAGCGCTTGCGCCGCGAGTTCAACATGGACGTCATCTCCACCTACCCCTCCGTCATCTACGAGGTCACCAAAACCGACGGGACGGAGATGCTCGTCGATAACCCCAGCATCCTCCCTGAAACTCAGGAAATCCGCGAGATCCGTGAACCCATCGTCAAGGTGTACGTCATGATCCCCAGCACGTATATCGGGGATATCATGCGACTCGTGATGGAGAAACGCGGAGAGGTGACCCAGACCGAAACCATTGACGACACGCGCGTGATGCTCACTTGCCGCATCCCCATGGCGGAGATACTTGTGGACTTCAACGACAAGCTCAAGAGCTCCACCCGCGGCTACGGTTCCATGGATTACGAATACGACGGCTACCAACCCGCCCAACTCGTCAAGATGGACATGATGATCGCCGGCGAACCGGTCGATGCCTTTTCGATGATTGTCCACCGTGAGCGTGCAGAAGCTCAGGGTCGGGAGCTCGCCCTCAAACTCAAAGAAGTCATCCCCCGCCAGCTCTTCACGGTCGCCATCCAGGCCTGCATCGGCGGAAAAATCATCGCCCGCGAGAGCATCTCCCCCATGCGCAAAAACGTCACCGCCAAATGCTACGGCGGCGATGTCACCCGTAAACGCAAGCTCCTTGAAAAGCAAAAGGAAGGCAAAAAGCGCATGAAAGCCATCGGTCGCGTCAACATCCCCCAAGAGGCCTTCATCAACGTCCTCAAAAGCGGGGATTGATTTCTCAAGGTAATTCCAACAAACGGCAGGCATTTCTCCTGTCCGGAGCTGCCTGCTCCCCTCCCGAACGTCTTGGTCAAAATTCCCCGTGTGAGGAGGAGGAGGGCGAACGGTTGGGGATATAGATTGCATTTAGAGGCGGGAAGTGGGAGAAAAGCGAGAGTATGGAAGA
>CANPXA010000159.1 GCA_947585525.1 uncultured Akkermansia sp.
ATATCGGCCGACTTGCCGGCTCCTTCGATGATGACGGTCGTGTCCTTGGTCACAACGACGCGCTTGGCAACGCCGAGCTGGTCGATCTCCACGTTCTCGAGCTTGAGACCCAGATCCTCGGAGATGCACTGCCCACCGGTGAGAATAGCGATATCCTGGAGCATGGCCTTACGACGATCACCAAAGCCGGGAGCCTTCACAGCGCAGACGTTCAAGGTGCCGCGCAGGCGGTTCACAACGAGAGCGGCCAGAGCCTCGCCCTCGATATCCTCGGCAATGATGAGGAAAGGCTTGCCGGTCTTGGCCACCTTCTCCAAGATGGGCAGGAAGTCCTTGAGGTTGCTGATCTTCTTCTCAAAGATGAGAATGTAGGGATTCTCCAAAGCAGCCTCCATGGTGTCTGCATTGGTCACAAAGTAGGGAGAGAGGTAGCCCTTGTCGAACTGCATACCCTCCACCACGTCGAGACTGGTGTCAATTCCTTTCGCTTCTTCTACGGTGATCGTGCCGTCCTTGCCTACCTTGTCCATCGCCTCGGCGATGATCTTGCCGATCTCGGCATCCCAGTTGGCGGAGACGGTAGCAACCTGCTCGATTTCCTTGGAGGAATCCACCGGCTTCGATATATTCTTGAGCTCATCCACAACGGCGGCGGCAGCCTTGTTGATGCCGCGCTGCAGGGAAATAGGATTCGCCCCGGCCGTCACGTTACGCAGCCCTTCGCGGTAGATGCTCTCAGCCAGCACGGTCGCGGTTGTGGTACCGTCACCGGCTATGTCGTTGGTCTTGGCCGAAACCTCGCGCACGAGCTGTGCACCCATGTTCTCATAGGGATCTTCCAGCTCCACTTCTTTGGCGACAGTCACGCCGTCCTTGGTGATGTTCGGGGAGCCGAACTTCTTGTCGATGACCACGTTGCGACCCGCAGGCCCCAGTGTGCTCTTCACCGCTTTAGCAATTTTGCTGACACCCGCCAGCAGACTCTGCCGAGCCGTTTCTTCAAATGTGAGTTGTTTTGCCATAATGTTTGATAAGGGGTTAAGTTTTTTTAATCAATCACAGCGAGGATGTCGCTCTCACTGATGATCGTATAGGTCTTGCCGTCCATCACGATCTCGGTGCCACCGTATTTGGTGATAAGCACCTTGTCGTTGACTGCCACGTTGAAATGAATCTCCTTGCCGTCCTTGTCGCGCCCCCCGGTTCCGATGGCGCGCACGACAGCCTCTTGAGGTTTCTCCTTGGCGGTGTCCGGGAGGAAAAGTCCTCCCGCTGTCTTGCTTTCTGCTTCTACTCGTTCGACGAGTACGCGTTGTCCTAATGGTTTGATCATGGTATTAGTTTTGGTAGTAGTGTTATGATGTTAGTTGGTTAAGATACCCCTGCCTCTCTCCGCAGGCGGAACCACTCGGCTCCGCCTCGGTGAGATGCAGCAAGATTTCATTTGTCGTCGTCCACGACTTCGGCGTCCACCACCTTGCCCTTCGCTTTACGTGGTCCGTCCGTCCCTTCGTCAGCGCCCGCCGAGCTATCCGGCGCCGCTCCGCCCGTCGCTCCGGCTGCCTGAGCCGCCTGCGCCAAGTCGCCGAGCATCTTCTCAAGCTCGGTCGTGAGGGAGTGAGCCTTTTCCACGTCCTTGGCCTCGACAGCTGCCTTGAGGGCATTCACCTTTTCGGTGATGGGCTGCTTGAGCTGCTCCGGGGCTTTATCGCCGAGTTCATTGAGCTGACGCTCGACGTTATGAGCGAGGGAATCCGCCTTGTTGAGGGTCTCGATGTCCTCGGCTCGTTTGCGGTCCTCCTCAGCATGAGCTTCAGCGTCCTTCTTGGCACGCTCGATCTCTTCCTTGGAGAGCCCGGAGGAACCCTGGATGGAGATGTTCTGCTCCTTGCCGGTATTCTTGTCCTTGGCGGTCACTTTGAGAATGCCGTTGGCGTCGATATCGAAGGTGACCTCAATCTGGGGAACACCACGCGGGGCGGGTTGGATGCCATCGAGCTTGAAGTTTCCAAGCAGCTTGTTGTCATTAAACATCTTGCGTTCGCCCTGGCAGATCCGGATGTCCACCGCCGGCTGGTTGTCCGCCGCCGTGGAGAACACCTGGCTCTTGTGCGTCGGGATCGTCGTGTTGCGGTCGATCATCGGAGTCGCAATGCCTCCCATGGTCTCAATGGAAAGTGTCAGTGGCGTCACGTCCAACAGCAGCACGTCGTTCACGTCGCCCGTGAGCACGCCACCCTGAATAGCTGCACCGACTGCCACCACCTCATCGGGGTTCACTCCCTTGTGCGGCTCCTTGCCGGCGAGACGCTTGGCCATCTCCTGAACGGCGGGCATACGCGTCATGCCTCCCACGAGGACGAGCTCGTTGATATCGCTCGCGCTGAGTCCCGCTGCGGAGATGCAGTTGCGCACCGGTTTCGCCGTACGCTCCAGAAGGGCCTCCGTGAGCTGCTCAAGTTTGCTGCGGGTCAGCGTCATCTGGATGTGCTTCGGACCCGTGGCATCCATGGTGATGAAGGGCAGCGAGATATCGTAGCTCTGCGTGGAACTCAGGGCGATCTTCGCCTTCTCCGCCTCCTCCTTGATGCGCTGCAGAGCATCCGTCTGCCGAGAGATGTCCATCCCTTCCTTCGCCTTGAATTCCTCCAAAACCCAGTTGATGATGCAGTTGTCCCAATCATCACCGCCCAAGTGCGTATCACCATCGCTCGCCTTCACCTCAAACACGCCATCGCCGATTTCCAGCACCGAGATATCAAAGGTGCCGCCTCCGAGGTCGTACACGGCTATCTTTTCCTCATCGCTCTTCTTGTCGAGCCCGTACGCCAGCGCCGCCGCCGTCGGTTCGTTGATAATGCGCCGCACCTTCAGACCGGCTATCTCGCCCGCTGCCTTCGTCGCGTTTCTCTGGGCATCGTTGAAGTACGCCGGCACGGTGATCACCGCCTCCGTTATCTTCTCGCCCAAACGCGACTCCGCATCAGCCTTCAGCTTGCCCAGTACCATCGCACTGATCTCCTGCGGCGAATACACCTTGGTCTCCCCGTTCACCTCCACCTGGATGTGAGCGTCCCCATTCGCCGCTTCCACGATGGTGTACGGCACCTTCTTGTCTTCCTCCGTCAACTCCGAATACTTCCGCCCGATCAGTCGCTTGGCGGAGAATATGGTGTTGCGCGGATTTGTTACAGCCTGCCTCTTTGCAGCCTGCCCGACAATACGCTCCCCATTCTTCGTGAACGCCACGATCGACGGCGTCGTACGCGCGCCTTCGCTGTTCTCCAGCACCGTTGCCTGTCCACCTTCCATCACGGCCATGCACGAATTCGTGGTTCCTAAGTCGATTCCTAGTATCCTGCTCATAATTTAAATGTTTCCTTTCTTTTTCCCTCCTCCTTCCGAGAAGGTTTCTTTGTTCACCTCCTTATCAGCAAATCCCGTGCCAATCTTATCAAATTTCTTTATCGGCTCTCTATCAATCTATAACAAATCCATCCTCATTTATCTCATCTGCGACAAAATGCACCACCTATGTTACTTCCTGTCGCACATTGGCACATTTTGTCACAGATAACCCGGGGCAACCGCATTAGGAAATGCGGTTGCCATGTACGATTTACGATTTACGATATGGGAGTTCCGCGGCTACGCCGCGAATTGGACGAACGAGAAGGCTTCTTGAGAGCCGTCTCCATGATGACCGCGCGTGTTCCAATAAAATCATCTCTGGACTCATTCAACCCGTTTCCTCATGCGTTTCCCATGGATGAAGAAAGTAAGCCGGAAAGGTCATAAACCATTGACGATTCGGCAAAACGGCGAGTTCAACATGGCGTAACTCCGGACGCTTTCTAGCCAACAACTCACCTTGTCCCCAAAATTCCGCTGCGCATTCGCTTTGACGCTTCGGTACCGCACTACCTCAGCGCCCTGCGGGCAAAAGCTGCGCTTTTGTCCAATCGTCCTGCCCGCCCGCTTCGCGTGCGCCCTGTACGGGACCGTCGGACGCTTTGCCTCCCCGCGCGTAGCGCGCTAACATCCAAATCGTAATTCGTAATTCGTAATTCGTAATTCGTAATTCGTAAATAGGCGCCGCTAGGCGCCCCCGTCTGTTGGGACCGCTTTTCCTGGGACGGATGTGACATCACGCCATTCAAGGACGAGGGCGTCACCGGCGGGAACATGGACGGGGAGACCGGTCGTGTC
>CANPXA010000160.1 GCA_947585525.1 uncultured Akkermansia sp.
GCTTTTGGATAATCGACCTTACGGCCGTTGGTAGCTTTCGCCCTTCGGGCAACGCTTGCGCGTTGTCCAATCCCACTCCGAGTCCTCGTGGGCTTTGTAAATAGGCAAATGCATTTTCAATACGTTTGCCATGGGGGGAATCTACGTTTACTTGAGGAAGAAGCGGAGGATGCGTTGCTTCCAACTGCTGAGGGGGGCGTAGCGGAAGGGAAAGTCGAGCAGCATGGAGCGGCGGAGGATAGGCTTAGCGTGGGAGAAGGTATCGAAGCCGGTTCGACCGTGGTAGGCGCCCATACCGCTGTTACCCACGCCGCCGAAGGGGAGGGAGTGCACGGCGAGATGGACGATGGTGTCGTTCACGCAGAAGCCTCCGGCGGAAATCGAGGAGAGGAGACGTCGTTCCGTTGCGCGATCCCTGGTGAAGATGTAGCAGGCGAGGGGTTTGGGACGGGAGCGGACAAAACTCTCCGCCTCTGCAATGTCCTCATAAGTGATGATGGGGAGGATGGGACCGAAGATTTCCTCCTGCATACAGGGGGAGTCCGGAGTTATGTCATCCAAGAGGGTGGGAGCGATACGCAGGGTAGCGGGATCACTTTCTCCGCCGAAGAGAATTTTCCCACCCTCCATGAGATGAAGCAAGCGGTTGAAGTGGCGTTCATTGATGATGTGGGGGAAGTTCTCATTCCTCTCGGGATGGGAATCGAACATCTCCTGCACACTCTTTCTGAATTCTCGCACGAAGGAGTCCTTCACACTGCTGTGGATGAGCAAGTAATCCGGCGCAACACAGGTTTGTCCGGAATTGAGCGTCTTGCCGAAGGCGATGCGGCGGGCAGCCAAGGGCAGGGGAGAGGTTTGGTCCACGATGCAGGGGCTCTTGCCGCCGAGTTCGAGAGTTACGGGGGTCAAGTGGGCGGCGGCAGCCTGCATCACTTTTTTGCCCACGTTCGGACTGCCCGTGAAGAAAATCTTATCGAAAGGCAGGTCCAGTAATTTTTCGGCATCCTCCGTGCCGCCCTGTACGGTCGTGACAAGTTCCGGGGGGAAGGTAGCGGCAATGAGAGAGCTGAGGGCAGCCGCGGTGTGCGGAGCATTGCGTGAAAAACGGAGCGTACAGCAGTTGCCCGCAGCCAGAGCGGAGATGAGAGGATCGATGCTGAGCAGGAGAGGGTAATTCCACGGACTGATGATGAGGGCAACCCCGAAGGGCTCCGGGACGATGTGCGATGAGCCGGGGAACTGCGAGAGAGGGGTAGGTACGCGGCGACCGGCAGCCCACTGTCTGAGGTGGCGTAAGGTATCCGTCAGCGAGGAGAGCGAGAGTCCGATTTCGCACATATAGGACTCTGCCGGACACTTGCCGAGGTCGTCCCGCAGGGCTGCGGCGAGAGCATCTTCTCGTTCGCGCAGGGCTGCACGCAGGCGCAACAAGGCATCTCGTCGAAATTTGAGCGGAAGCGTGGCGCCGCTCATGAAAAAGTCTCGTTGTTTCTCAAAGTTACTTTCAATCATATCGCAGAATCCATTTGTTTCATCAGTAGGCTCGGTGGAGAAGGTCGAGCACCCGCTCACGATCCAGAGCGGCGGGATTGACGATGAGCGCGCCATCATTGAGCGCCGTATCGGCGACTCGCTCCAAGTCCTTCTCCATAACGCCGAGGTCGCTGAGACGCAGGTGGAGACCGGCGAGCCGGTGCAGCTGCTCCGTGAGGTGGCCGACGGCGTCCACCATGGCTTGTGCCCGCTGTTCAACAGGGATGGAGGAAGCGGCTTCCATCCCGATCATGTGTGGCAGGAGTGAGGCATAAGAGCCGCGTGCCCGGGGCAGGTTAAAGCGCATCACATGCGGCAGCAGGATAGCCATCACGTCCGCGTGAGGAACGTGGCAGACACCGCCCAGAGCATGGCCGATGGCATGCACGCCGCCAACCATCGAGTTGGAGAAGGCAATACCGGCGAGCGTGGCGGCGAGAGCCATGCAGAGACGTGCATCGGAGTCGGAAGGATGCTTCACGACATTCAGGAGGTTTTGGGAGATGAGGGAGATGGCGGCGGTGGCATGAGCATCGCTCAGCGGATTCTTCTGCAGACAGGAGACTGCTTCGATCGCGTGACAGAGGGCATCGATGCCGGTGGAGGCCGTGGCGCGAGCCGGGAGCTTGAGTGTCATGCGGGCATCGAGCACGGCGGCATCCGGTTCAACGAAGGGGGAAAGGAATTCCATCTTTACCCCTTGAGCCTCGTTGCGGATGACGGCCACACCGGTGCATTCCGACCCCGTTCCGGCCGTGGTGGGGACAACGATGAAGGGAACATGGCGTCCGGCAGAGATGTTTTCGACTCCGCTGAGCGAGAGGATGTCATCCGTTTCTTGGGAGAGCACGAGGCGCACACCTTTGGCAGAATCGATCACCGATCCCCCGCCGACCGCGATGATAGAATCACAGTTGTGTTCACGGAAGACAGCGGCGATCCGGTTGACCACGCCGAGTGAGGAATCTACCGGGATATCGGTGAAGATGGAAGCAGGCGGACATCCCTCGGCACGGATCAGATCCACCACAAGCTCAGCAAGACCGAGCTTCATGAGCACGGCGTCCGTGAGAACCATGGGACGCGAGACTCCCCATTGGCGGAGTTCATCCGGAATGCGATCTAAGGCATTTTGTCCGCAGAGAATTTTGACGGCATTTTGGTATTCAAAGTAGGCGGGAGTCATGAATAGGAGCGAGTGAGGAATCCGAAGATGAGGTGACCGTAGAGTCGAAGGGATGAGACGGGCAGGGAAGGAACTTCCGGCAGGATTCGCCGCGACAGGAAGGGAGGAAAGAGGTAGACCTCCGCGCGGTTCACGAGGCGAGCCAGACGCATCACGTCAGCTATCTCACCCTGCATGGAGAAGGCGTGGCGGGCGTACCCCTGAGCCAGCCCGATCTGTCCGGTGAACATGAGAAAGGAGTCCGCCAGGGATTTCAGATGCAGTTCACAGGTGGTGCGCTCCCTCACCTCTTTGAGACGCAGCAGTTTTTTTCCGTCCCAGCGCACATGGAGGACAGGAGCGTCGTGTCCGGTGTAAATGGAGTAGGAGGTACCGTTGGGCAGGGAGCAGAATTGAGCGCGGACGTACGGATCCAACTTGTAGAGCTCCACGAGCGCAGCGTGGACAAGGCGAAGAGCTGCGGCGACGGTGAGTTTTTGGAGGATTCGTTTCACGGAGGAAGAAAAGTGTCAGACTCTTCGTGCAGCGGCGGCACGGCGAAGACGGTCCATCATGGCGTTACCGAGCCCGGTCTCCGGCAACTCCTCGGCTACGATCACCTGCACGTCTTCCCGTTCATCCATGGATCGCATAACGGCAAAAAGTCGCACAGCCGCCTCTGCAAGTCGCCCGCTGCCGGGAGAGAGGGACTCCGTGTGAGTCCAGCAATTCTGCTGTGCCAACGGGGAATTGCCCTGGTAGCTGATGAGACCGTACACGATGCCGGGAGTGGGGGAGAAAGGGGTGCGCGGGTTGTGGAGGATGAGGGGTTTTGTCGGGGCGTAATGGGAGGGAAGCTGTCCGGGAGCGTTCAACGGGTGTGCTGCGGAGACCGTCGGGCTCTTTTTGTGCAGCACGCGGCAGAGACCGCGCAACTTCTCGCGAGTCACCGGTCCCTCCCGCAGGAGACGCACGGCCGGCTTCCCCTTTTCATTCATGCAGGGCTGCAGGATTGTACTCTCCAGACCTTCCGAGCAAGCCCCTGCGTCCACGATGAGGGGAATGCGTCCGCCAAGCTCCTTCATCACGGCTTGGGCCGTTGTGGGGGAGATACGACCGAATCGGTTAGCGCTGGGTGCGGCGATGGGGTGTCCCAGAGCTTTCGCTATTTTTCGCATCGACTCGTGCTGTGTCACCCGACAGGCTACCGTCGGCAGTCCGCTCGTCACGATGTCCGGGACACAGCTTTTGCGCGGCAGCACGAGAGTCATCGGCCCCGGCCAGAAAGTCTCCGCTAATCGATTCACGAGACCCTGCAGCTCAGGAGGAACATCGGCAATGTCGCTCAGAGAGGCGGCGTTGGGGAGGTGGCAGATGAGAGGGTCGAAGCTCGGACGTTCCTTTGCCTCAAAAACTTTTGCCACGGCTTCGGCGTTGAAAGCGTCCGCCCCCAGACCGTACACCGTTTCAGTCGGTATGGCGACGACATCTCC
>CANPXA010000161.1 GCA_947585525.1 uncultured Akkermansia sp.
ATCCTCTACCGTTTCTCACCCGCACTGCACGAACAAAAAATTACCGATTACAGCGAGCGCGATTCCCAACTCCGCGCCCTCACCGGGGAGCGCATCCGCTCCATCCTCGCACAACGGGCAGCGAGATCCATCGACTACGAGAAAGAGGCCATCATCCTCCAGCGCGAAATCACCAAAAAGCGCGGCTACATGCCCCTGCGCAAACTGCTCCACGAAGTTCCCCATGTAGCTTCGTTGCTCAAGCCCTGTTTCCTGATGAGCCCGCTCTCCATCGCGCAGTATCTCACCCCGGAAGCGGAGCCCTTTGATGTGGTGATCTTCGACGAGGCCTCGCAGATCCCGGTATGGGACGCCGTAGGGGCCATCGCCCGCGGAACAAGCGTCATCATCACCGGCGACTCGCGCCAGATGCCGCCAACGAGCTTCTTCGGACGTTCGCGTGACGATGAAGACGAGGAGGACGTCGACGAGCCCGATCTGGAGAGCATATTGGATGAGTGCATGGCCTGCGGGGTACCGAAGATGGATCTCACCTGGCATTACCGAAGCAAGTCAGAATCCCTTATTTCCTTCTCCAATGCGCACTACTACGAAGGCAAAATGACCACCTTCCCCGCACCCTCCCTGCGCGACACCGCGCTCTGCTTCCACGCCGTCAAGGGCACCTACTTACCCGGGGCGAAGAACCGGACCAATCCGGAGGAAGCGCGAGCCGTCGTCAAGCACATCTGCAACACCCTGCTCACCCCGGGCTTCCGCTACACAGAAGCCACCAGCATCGGCGTCGTTACCTTCAACGCGCAGCAACAGAAGCTCATTCTCGATCTGCTGGACGATGAGCGCGCCAAGCATCCCTCCCTGGAGCCCTTCTTCGCAGAGAACAACCCCGAGGCCGTTTTCGTGAAAAATCTCGAAAACGTGCAGGGCGACGAGCGAGGTGTTATCTACTTCTCCACCACCTACGGACGCGACGCCGACGGACACATGTCCATGAACTTTGGGCCCCTCAACCTCATCGGCGGCGAGAGGCGTCTGAACGTCGCCGTCACCCGCGCGCGTTACGCCATGCATATCTTTACATCCATGCAACCGGAAGACATCGACCTGACGAGAACTCGAGCACGAGGGGCGGCGGACTTGCGCGATTTCCTGCAGTACGCTCGCAGCAACTCCCAAAATCAAGACACGACTGCCGAAACGGCTGCCGGAGTCGATCCCCTGGCTGCTCACATAGCCTCCCGTCTGCAGAAACTCGGCTGGCGGTGTCGCACGGGACTGGGCGCTTCCGACTACCGCGTGGATATTGCCGTCGAGGACCCGAAGCGTCCAAACTGCGTTCTGGCCGGCATCACGCTGGACGGCACGTGCTACGCCGCGGCACACACCGCGCGGGATCGCGACATCGTGCGGCCCGACACCATGCGCCTGCTCGGCTGGCGGATGCTCAACGTGTGGGCGATCGACTGGTGGCGCAACTCTGAACAGACGCTCAAGAGCATCGATTCCAAGCTGCACGAATTCGAGCAACAGGGACCGCCGAAAGCGGAGGAACTCCCCTCCCTCCTGCCCGGCAAAAACGACGAAGAACCCTCCGACGAAGAAACATCGACTATTTCCGACACAAGCCAAGGGAAACAAGAGACTGCGCGCGTCGTCAAGCCGGGTCCGGAGCCCGAGCTGGCAAAGGTAAAGCCGATGAAGTCGAGTGCATTCAATATGCACCCCAAGAACCTGCTCCCCCTCATTGAGAAGATCACGGCGGCGGAAGCGCCCATCACCATGCAGCACCTCGCGGCCCGCCTCATGGAAATCGCTCCGCCGGACATCACCAAACGTTCCCGCGCCTTCGCCGGTGAGCTCGCTTCCTTCGAGGTGCAGGTTGACCAAACCGCGCGCTCACTTGTAGCCGACCGAAAGCTCGCCGTGAAGCGCATCGATAGTCCCATCCTTCAGCAGCCTCAAACCATCTTTTTCCTGCCGGGAGAAGTCGAAGTTCTTCCCCGCGCCTTGGGTTCACGCACCCTTGAAAGTATCCCGGTGGATGAGTTGCTCGAGATTGCCCGTATCGCTCAACAACAGCTCGCCTGTCTCCCCGGCACCGATGCTCACCTGCGCGGTATCTCAACGTTCCTGCGCCTTCCACGTCTCACCAAAGAAACCCGCGAGCAGCTCTCACTCGTCATCAAGGCCGGGGCCAGGATAAACGCATTTGAGGGAAGTTAATCGATGGAGAGAATGTTCTTATTGTCTCTTAAGAAGACCTCTCGTTTACCGAATTCGCGGCGTAGCCGCCGAACATCCAAATCGTAATTCGTAAATAGGCAAACGCTTTTCCTAATACGTTTGCCCCGGGTCGGGGCGAAAAGCGTTTGACAAGAAAGCTCCCTCCCCGTATCATTTCTTCATGCAGTGTTTGTTCCCATCGTGTGTCCTCCTCTTTGCCGCAGCTCCTCTCGTCTGCGCCGGACAGGAACAGGCAAACTACGACAAGCTCCTCCAAGCCCTCACAACCGAAGTCTCCATCCTGCACGGCATCACGGATGAGGCCTCCGCCGGAGCTTCTCTGAAACAGTTGGAAGGCCACCTGCGCGGCATGGCTCAACTGCGACGGACGACGGATGAAACCGCCCTCTGGCGATACATCGACAACACGCCGGACATCAAGGCTCCTCTCGTTGAGCAAATCGAACTCCTCTTCGTGGAACTCCAGCGCATCGAAAAAGCCAACTTCTTCCGCTGCAAACATCTGCAGCAACTACTGCGCGCTCAGGTCACACCTGCTTCCTCACCGGCATCGCGCCGCCCACTTCCTTCTGCCGCAAAAGCTCCTGCAGGTAAGCCAACTCCGCATCCATGAACTCCGGCAAATCATTGCGGTGTCTTGCCATTTCCTCGAACACCTCGTCCCTGTAATTCACCGCATTGCGGTACGATTCTTCCTCCGAACCGTATTGTAGATCGGAGAAGTACCTCGTGATGATGCGACCGCAGCGCTGAATGCTGACTCTCCAGCCTTGGAAATCTGTGTTCTCGTACGTATATCGTGTGATGTTTCTATTTTTCATGCCTTCTTTGGGGTGTGTATCTCTCCGACCCCTCTCCCCACCCCGCGGTTGAATAACGTACAGATTTTTCCATCCCTCACACCCGCGCTCATATCCCCATCCCCCCGCGGCGTAGCCGCCGAATTCCCAAATCGTAAATCGTACGTCGTAAATCGTAAATAGGGCGCCTCAGCGCCCTCCAGCCGCTGCGTCTCCGCCTCATAATCCCCTCCCTCTCCCCTCTCCCCGGGCTTCGCTTCCATATGCTTGTACGCCTCCTGCACAAACCGGTACGTCTCCGCATCCGCCTTCCCCCTCGGCCATGCCTTCCCCCTCTCCCTCTTCGGGTAAAGCCTCCTCGCTATATCATCCATCCTCTCCCGCGCCCGGTCCTTCAAAAACCTCTCCAGCGTCCGCCTGCTCTTCGCCGCCACATTCACCAATATCCCATCCATCCTCTTCCCTATCATATCCGCCAAAAACTCCTTCAGCCCCTGCTCATCCACCCCAAGCTCCGCCTTGCGCTCCACCTCCTTCCGGAAACGCGCCGCCCACGCCGCATACCTCTTATCATCCTTCAACTCCTCGCTCATCTTCACCTCCCCGCTCTCCATCATCTGCGCATACCACGTCGCCCACCTCAACTGCACATCCAGCCACCCCACCCGATACCTCCCAGGCAACGCCGCCCTCGTACTCTCCAGCAGCGCCACCATCCTCCCCATCGCCTCCATACCCCTCCCCAGCCTGCTCTTCTCCCCTTCCTTCCCCGCCATCACCACCTTAAACCTCTCCATCCATTCATCCCACGCCTCCACCATCGCCTTCGCCTCCCTCTCCTCCCTCCTCCCTATCAGCAACTCATGCACCCTCCTCGTCAGCTCCATCTCCCTCGCCCTCCTCATCGCCGCACTCGACGAAAAATCCACATCCTCCACCCTCTCCCAATCCCCATTCCCCTCACTATACTCACTCCACGGATGCCGATTATTAATCGCAATCACCTCAATATAATCCGGATTAAATATCACATAATTGTATGTGTAAGGCTCATCTTCCTCTCTCCTCTC
>CANPXA010000162.1 GCA_947585525.1 uncultured Akkermansia sp.
GTCTTTATGGGACAGGTCCGAGAAAAATGCAAATACTCTCAAAATTATAATTGACTTTACAGCCGTCGGCAGTTTTGAACGATGTTGAGAATTAGCGTGCTACGCGCGGAGATGCGGAGCGAAAGCGCAGCGGAATTTTGGGGCAAAGCGGGTCGTTAATGAGGAAAGCGGCGGGAGTTATGCCCTGCCGTCTCCTTGGCTTTGCTTAAATAAATCGTAAATGGGAGGTATCAGCCGCCTTGGGGCGTCGGCAGCTTCGTAAATCGTAAATCTTTCCTCCGGCTCTTTTCTAGCTACTCATCACCGTTAACACCGGAAAATCCGCTATGCTACTGCTTTGCTGAAACGCGCTTTGCGCGCGAATTCCCTGAAATCGTAAATCGTACGTCGTAAATCGTAAATAGCAAACGCAAAGCGTTTGCCCTGCCCTGCCCTTGGTCTTGCTAACGAGCTTGGGCTGTGCTAGAGTTAATCTTATGAAAGGTGTTCAGTATCTCCTTTGCTTGCAGGTGCTGGGGATCGGTCTGACCGGCTGCGATCGAGCAGAGAAGGACGCGGAACCCGCTACACCGCAGGAGATGTATGCCCGCGTCCGGGAGCTTATCAAACCGAATGCGGAACATCAGACCTCGGATCCGGCAGAGGCGCTCAAGTGGCTGCGGATGGCGGCGGAAGGAGGACATTTGCAGGCGCAGACGGATTTAGGAGGCATTTATTTTGAGGGGGGAAAAGGAGTGAAAAAGGACGGCAAAGAAGCGCTCAAGTGGTTCACGAGGGCAGCTGACCAAGGGAGCAAAGAGGCACTCGTGTACATGGGACTAATTCATGCCCTCGGTGTGGATGTGCCGAGGGATAGGGTTAAGGCATGCGCTTTCTGGAGGAAAGCGGCGGAAGCAGGGGTGCAGGAGGCTCAGTTCTACTTGGGGGCCTATGGGGAAGATGCGAAGGAGAGAGTGCAATGGCTCGTGAAGGCGGTGCAGGGGAATAACCCGACTGTGGCGGCGCAGGCTGCTAGTGCACTCGGTTTTCTCTATGCGCGCGGCGCGGATGGAGTCCAAGTAGATATGAAGGAGGCGGTGAGGTGGTATGAGCTTGCGGCTCGTGGTGGTGATGCCGGGGCGCAGCTGGTTTACGGCATCATGCTGTTGCAAGGGGAGCAAGTGGCGAAAGATGGGGAGCAGGGGATGAAATGGATCCGTATGTCTGCCGGACAAGATGACCCACGGGCGATGGCTCTTCTCATCAACCTCCTGCGCAACGGGGCCGATGCCGAACGTAACGAGCAGGAGGCAGCTGCTTGGTCGGAACGTCTGGAGAAACTGAGAAAAAAAACGTCTGTTTCATCGGCTCCTCAAAAGTCGGTCACTCACTGAAGCACGAAGCGCACCCGAGTCAAAACGGTGGAGGGAATCGGTGAATGGTTCCTCAGAGCGGGGGTGAAGAGCCAATGCTTCAGCACCCATGAGCTGGCTTCGGAATCTAATTCGGCGTAGCCGCTGCTGTCCACGATCTCTACGTGGTCGGGTTTGCCGTCCGTCAATAGATAGATACGCAGTCGCACCGTGCCTTCCACCCGGCTCTGACGCATAGAGGCAGGGTAGGGCGGCGGAGGAGCGCTCTTGTAGGCGGGAGGTGTGTAGGAGGCGCGTCGGCTGTCGGCGGAAGTGACCGTCGCAATTGGACGGGTCGGTGGTGAAGGACGTGGCGTGGGAGAGGAGCGCGTATGCAGTGGGACTTCTTCCGCGAAGGTGGTGAGCTCCTCTGTCCGGAAGACCGGGTCTTCATCCATGGGATCGGTCGCGAAGGATGGCATCTCAGTCACGGCAGGAGGCGGGAGCTCATGGTAGGACGTTTCCGGCAGTGGGGGAAGTGCAGGGGAGAAGACCGGCGGGGCGGGGAGAGGATGAGTTGCCGCAGGTGGAGTCTTTTCGCCTGACGTGAGACGACAGAGGATAGACGGGGCGTCGGCAACGACTCGTTCGTGCAGACGGATGACTCCCATCAGACAAGTTGCGCCGGCGAGCAGCAGTGCGGTTCCGGCGACCGCACGTGCTAATGTTCTTCGTTGAATCGATGCGGGGGAGCGTCGAAGGGGGGGGCTCATCACGGGACACCTCCTTCCTCTTTCTCCGGGGAGATCCACAGCGTGTGGTTATCGATGACGTCGTAGTAAGCGCCCGGGGAGGCGGGGAAATGGAGGCGTGGGGAGTGAAGGACGCGAATCTGATTCTCTTTCCAGCCGGGAAGCCAAATGGCGAGATGGTGCACGAGGTGATCCACGCGTGCCAGTGCTTGTGCAAAGGACGGAAGAGATTGTGCCGTGTCGCAGTCTTCCAGTGCGGCGTCCATTTCTGCATCTTGCAGGCAGAAGGGCGCTTCATCGCCGGTGGCGGAGGAGTGGAAGTAGCGCGAGGGTTGAGGGAGAGGCTCCGCCGGTACGGTGGCCCAGAAGGTGAGGTCGTGCTCTCCGGCGCGCACCTTCTGCGCACAGAGCTGCCAGGGAAGCGGCTCCGGGATGATTTCGGTGCCGCAGCTTCGTGCGCTTTCACTCAGGATGGAGACGAGCGCGCTCACCTTTTCGGAGGGCACATAGCAGAGCCGTACGGAGAGACGAGTCCCGTCCCTTTTGCGCAAAATGCCGTCGGGGCCGGTTTCGCCGAATCCTGCTCGGGAGAACTCGGCGCGTGCGAGAGCGGGGTTATAGGTGGTGCGTGGGGTGTCGGTGGGGGTCAACGTGCCGTAGCCTTCAAAGAAGGAACGCAGCCTCTCGCCCTCGCCCCGGAAAAGCAGGGTCACGGCCCGTTCCATATCCATCGCGTGAATCAGCCCACGGCGAAGGTGCCGATCGGTCAGACGGGACGCATTGAGGGCGATGCCGTAGGGAGGTTGCGGGGTGAGGGAGCGGTATTCAAGACGCACGAGGTCCCGCGAGTCCGCGTAGCGTTCCCAAGCCGCGAGATTGCGGGTCTGCACCATGTCGAGCTTGCCACGCAGCAGGAATTCCCACGCCTGTGCTTCGTCCGTGAGAAAATGGAATTCGATGGCGTCTGCGTTGCAGGTGTGCCTGAAGAGGGGAAGATCCTCCGCCCACCAGTGAGCGACGCGCCGCAGGCGGATCAGGCGTCCGGTCTCCACGCGCTCGATCTCGTAGGCGCCGGTGGTGGGTGGCAGTCGCCGGGCGTAACGTTGGACGTAATCGGTCCCTGCTTCGGCATAGAAGCCGGGCTCGGCGGCGTGCAGGAGACGGGAGGCGCTCAGCTCCGCCAGAGGGACGGAGTGGCGCAGCGTGAGCGACAGTGTGCGCTCGTCGTAGATGCACAGCTCCTCCGCCTCCGTGAAGAGAGCCTGCCACCCGGCATCCGCCGTGCGTTGTCTCAAAAGCGCCCCCAGGGCATAATCCGCCGCGCGAATGGGACGTCCATTCGTGTAGCGCGCATGGGCGTGGAGCCGGAAAAAGACCGTGCGACCGCGTACAGCCCAGGATTCCGCGACACCGGGGATGGCACGGCGGGAGACGGGATGACAGCGCAACAGCGGGATTTCCAGGCGCGCAAAGGCATTTGCGTGGAAAAATTGAGGCGTCGGACTTCCAAAGACCAGTAAGTTGTCGGGAAAGGGTCCCACGCTGCACGTGCGCACCACCCCGCCGCGCACGGCCTGCGCATCGCCGAGCTCTTCCTCCGGCAGTCCCTGGGTCCAGTCGAGATCGGTGGGGAGCTGTGGTGCCTCGGCGCGGCGGATGTGCATCTGCGGCAGCCGCGCGAGTTGCTCCCACATATCCGGTGGGTAGTCGGCGGGGGGAAGTACCTCCGTGTGCCGGACGGCATGAAGCGGCGCGGTCTGTGCGCTGCGGACAGCCCACCAGGCGACACCTGTCGTTATCGCCAGGATTGCCGCTGCGCCTGTCAACCACGCTCGCTTCATGCTTGTTCGGGTATCAGAACCTCACCGTGCATCCGGCATACACCGCGGTGCCGGGGTTGATCATGGTGTCGGACGGCGTATTCCGTTCTCCTTGGGACAAAACGAACTTCTCGTTCGTCAGGTTTTCCACGCGTACGTGGACGCTCAGGTGGTCATTCACCTCGTAGTTAGCGTA
>CANPXA010000163.1 GCA_947585525.1 uncultured Akkermansia sp.
TTGTTCGGGACGAAGGGTCACCAGCTCACTCACGCGCAGACCGCTCCCGTAGAGCATCTCCAGGATGGCTCGGTCGCGCGCGCCGAAGGGGATATCCTGAGGGTCGATGTGTTCCAGGAGGCGGCGAACTGTGGCGTCTGTGAGCGTTTGAGGAATTTGCATGCCGACGCGTCCGGCACGGATGAGGGCGGCAGGATTGGAAGGGATGAGGTGTTGGGCGGCGAGGTAGCGAAAAAAGATGCGCAGATGCACCATCATGATACGAGCGGCGGAGGGAGCATGTCCCATGGTTAGCAAGTCGTGGTGGTACTCAACGAGGTGGGCGTCCTGGACGGCATCCGGGGAGAGGTTGCGAGCTTCAAGCCAATGGCGGAGGTGGGTGAGACTTTGGCGCACCGAGATGCGGTAATTCGAACTCAGACCGCGCTCGGCTGCCAAATAGAGGAGAAATTGTTCGATGACGCCGGCGAGCTGGTGGAGAGCGAGGGGCATGGGAGGTCAGGAGAGCATGAGAGCTTCACGATTGACGAAGTAAACGGCGCCGAGCAAGCACAGAAATGCCCACATATAATCCCATTTCCATTGCTCGCCCATATAAAACAACATGAAGGGAACGAACACACTCAGGGTGATGACCTCCTGCATGATCTTGAGTTGTGCGAGGGAGAGACCTGCGGAGCGTCCCAAGTTGTTAGCCGGGATCATGAGGCAGTACTCAAAGAAAGCGAGTCCCCAGCTGATGAGTACGAGTTTCCAGAGGCTCCGATCCGGGTTTTCACCCGGCTTACGCAAGAATCCATACCACGCAAAGGTCATGACGGTATTGCTCATGATCAGCAGGATGGCTGTAGCAATCAATTTAATCATAAAGCCGATGGGTCACATGGTAACGGATTTGCGGCGGCTTGTCAATGACCACATTGACGGAACCCACATCCGTACCACACCCGTCCCAAGAAAAACGCGCTTCCAACAGGCGGTCATCGGTGGGCGATGTAACATAACTCATTGGTTATGTACGATGGACGTTGACTCACAGCCGCCCCACGGCTGTTCGCCCTGCGGGCAAAAGCTGCGCTTTTGTCCAAACTGCCTTGCAGCCGTCGGCAGTTTTGAACGATGTGAATTTTAGCGCGCTACGCGCGTTTTCGCGGAGCGGAATCTTCCAAATCGTAAATGACACTTCGGTACCTAGAAAAGTCGGCAGTTTTGTCCGATGTTGTAAAGCATTGAAGCCGGCATCGCGTAATTCCTGGACGCTTTCTAACTGGAAATTACCCGTGCTTTTTCCCACCACCTTCGCTATCGCTCTACATCTCCCGCGCCACCGGCGCGCTAGCATCCCAATTCGTAATTCGTAATTCGTAATTCGTAATTCTGCCACCTCTAAAAACTACCAGGGTGAAAAACGAGAGAAAAAAAGTTGAGGAGAAAGGAGTCAAAAAAAGGAAAAAATGGGAAAAATGGGAGGATTTTGAGGGGGAAAATGGGAAAAATGTCCGAGAGGATACGTACCATCGATTGCCCGCTATCTAAAAAACGAGTTTTTAGAGGTGCCAAATTCGTAATAATTCGTAATTCGTAAATAGGCGCCGACAGGCGCCCATCGCCCTAGTGTTGGGCGGGCATGACGCTTTGCCAGGCGGCGTAAGCGAGAGCGAGGCGCAGAGCGAGGGCGAAGAACATACCCCAGGTGATGCAGATGGTAGCCTTGCCGCGGGCGGTTAACGTACGGCTGCGCGTTATGCAGAAAAAGGCTCCGCCTTGGAGGAGGGCGGAGAGACAGAGTGAGAGCAGGGGATGGAATCCGCCGAGCGAGATGAGCCAGGCGGGAGGCCAGAGGAAGGCCAGCGCGCAGTTCAGCACATCATGAATGCCCCCCAACCAGGCCACGATTCCCGATGGCGCCATGACACAAAGAAAGAGCGTCAATCGTGCGATTTTGCTGTACCTTACTTCTTGTGGGGGTATATACATAGAGTGACGGCATTCATGATGCCCGAAAGTTTCCAACCTGTCAACGCTCATTTCTGAATCATGTCGCTCTTCCGACTAGTGACGGACTACAAGCCTTCCGGCGACCAGGAGCAGGCCATAGCCAAGCTCCTGCGTTCCATTCGCGCCGGGAACCGTCATCAGTGTTTGTTGGGCGTGACGGGCAGCGGCAAGACGTTCACCATGGCGAACATCATTGCGCAGCAGGAGCGTCCCGTGCTGGTGCTTTCCCACAACAAGACTCTCGCCGCACAACTCTATTCTGAGCTCAAGGCTTTCTTCCCGCACAATGCCGTGGAGTATTTTGTGTCGTACTTCGACTACTACCAGCCGGAGGCGTACATTGCCAGCACGGACACGTATATCGAGAAGGACAGCGCCATCAACGAGGAAATTGACCGACTCTGCCTGAATGCGATGCGGTCGTTGCTCCTGAGACGGGACGTGATCGTGGTTGCCAGTGTGTCGTGCATATACGGACTCGGTTCGCCGGAGGATTACAAGCAGCTGACGTTGTCTCTACGAACCGGTGAGGTGTTGGAACGTGACCTGTTTCTGATGAGGCTCACGGAGTTGCTCTACGAGCGCAGTGATTTTGATTTCCGGCGCGGCACTTTTCGGGTACGTGGCGATGTGGTGGAGGTTTATCCCGGTCAGAGCGACGGTGAGGCCATACGGGTTGAATTTTTCGGGGATGAGGTAGAGCGGATATCCATGATCGACGTCGGCACAGGACGCACGCGCGAGAAGCTCGAGAGTTACCTCTTCTTCCCCGTGAAGCAATACGTCTCTGCCCCCGAAAGGCGCGCTGCAGCCATGCAGAGCATCCGTGAGGAGCTGGCGGATCGCGTGTCCTGGTTTGAAAAGCAAAACAAGCTCATCGAGGCGCAGCGCCTTAAAATGCGCACGGATTACGATCTGGAACTCATCAACGAGATCGGTTACTGCAAGGGTATCGAAAACTATTCGCGGCACCTCGCCGGAAGAGCCCCCGGCAGCACGCCATCCACCCTGCAGGATTATTTCCCGCCCGATCACCTCACGATTATCGACGAATCGCACGCCACGGTTCCGCAGATCGGCGGGATGTACGAGGGCGACCGCTCCCGCAAACAAGTGCTCATCGACCACGGTTTCCGCCTCCCCTCCGCGCTGGACAACCGTCCCCTGCGCTTCGATGAGTTTATGGCGCGGCAGCCCCAGATTCTCTACATGAGCGCGACGCCGGGTCCGTTTGAATATGTGAATTGCGTGCCGGGCAACAGAAGCTTCATCCCCGTGCTCAAGGCGAAGCGCGGAAACACGCACGCTCGGAGTGCGAAAGCCAGTCAGGCCATTACCTCAGCTCCGGCGGATTTTCATGGCGTGTTCCTGCACAACATCTCCGAGGTGCGGGTACGTCCGCACCCCTCCGATGCCCCGGTGGACTCCTTTGACCCCACCCGCATCGGTCAGCCGCTCATCGTGGAGCAGCTCATCCGTCCCACCGGCTTGCCGGAACCTAAAATCACCCTCCTGCCGCTCGAAGGCCAGATCGACAAGACGATTGAACTCTGCCACCGGCGTGTGGAGGCCCACGAGCGCGTGCTCATCACGACTCTCACAAAACGCACCGCTGAGGACCTGACCGATTACCTGCGCAAGGTGGACCTTCGGGTGGAGTACATTCACGCGGATGTCGATGCCATCGAGCGCGTGGAGATCCTTCGCAAACTGCGATCCGGCAAGGTGGACATCCTCGTCGGCATCAACCTCCTGCGCGAGGGCTTGGATCTCCCCGAGGTCTCTCTCGTCTGTATCCTCGATGCAGATAAAGAGGGCTTCCTTCGCAATGAGACGAGTCTTGTGCAGACGGCCGGACGAGCGGCGCGCCACGTGCATGGCGAGTGTGTGCTCTTCTGCGATGTGGTCACGGATTCCATCAAAAACCTTATCGAGGAAACTAACCGCCGTCGCACGATTCAACTCGCCTACAACGAGCAGCACGGCATTGTGCCGCACAGCGTGGCGCGTGCCGATCAAAGCGCCCTGCGTCTCTACACGCCCGATGAAGAGGAGGAGAGTGATCT
>CANPXA010000164.1 GCA_947585525.1 uncultured Akkermansia sp.
GCCATCAAAAGCCCTAATGGTAAATGCAATTTCATAGCTGTTTCTGTTAAAAACGGATCATACACAATCATACGGATTCCCAATTCGTATTCAAGCAAAAAATGCGGGAAAGTTCATTTTTTACGGAAAAAGAGTTGCAAACCCATCACGGGTGGGCGTGAAAAAGGAATTTGTCCGGCTCGAATTCTCCGGAATATGATGCCCTAAAATAAATGTTTTAACTCCGATGCCTTTTTGCTTATGTTTTCCTTACTCCTTGACGGAGAGCTTGTTCCATAATAATTTTACGCAACAAAATCTAAACCGTTGATTGTGAGTCCATACTGCGATAATTCCTACGAATTGGGAATCCGTATGATGAGAGAAGGTATTTTCCACACATTCACACGGTTATGAAACTTCATTTACCATTGGGACTGCTGGGAGCATTGTTGATAGTGATGAATATTGCTACATCGGCAAATGCGGATGAAAAGACAAAGGAGTTTAAGACAACGCAAAGTTTTTCGTCAAAGGATTGGGTGAAGCATTCTGAAACGCTCTACAAACTTGATTTAAAAACGGGATTAAACGGTAGCGACGCTTGGTCGTTAACGATATCAAGCGGAGCATCTTCGTTTCTCTACGTAGGGTCTTCATCAGACGTGCCAAATTCACCCGAACAGGACGCCCCAAACTTTCTCTTTGAATTGGATCCTTTCTCAAAAAAATTGAAGGCATCAGGTTTCGGCTGGCCAACGGCCTTTGCAGAAGATGAAGGAGCTGTAGATACCTCATCAATCAATGTGCAGATGGATAATGATCCGGAGGCTTTGCTGACAGAAGAGAACACAAAAGCAAACCGTGTGCGCTTGCAGAGGCCGGACAAGTGGAAATATGGCTCTGAGGGAACGAACGGCAAAGAGATCAATTGGGGAGACAATGTCATCGAAGCGTTATATGCAACAGAGAAACTTAGATCCGTGACACTCTCGCTGATGTCTGAATTCACCCAGGACGAATCCGTATACACGGTGGCGGGAGCAGGTATCTTAGGTGAGTATGAAGAGGGGAACACGGGATTGCTTTCAACATATTCTAAAGGGGAGGTGATCATCCTTAATATGGACTCAGGCTCCTCTGTAAAAGAGTTGTATGGAAGCGACTCGAATGGAACAAGAAAGTTGCGTTTTGTGGAAGCCGGTCAGAAAACAAAGGCGGGAAAAACAAAGAACGGAGACAAGTATGATAAGGATGAAGATAACGGGTACCAAGAGATCACAACGGGAGCAGGAGGAGCAGTGACGACCGATCTCTCCTTGAAGATGAGTGGCGTGATTGTGGAACAGGGAGCGACGGATTACAGTTTGTCCTCCTCAGGTTCCGTAACGTGGAGCAGCAAAGCGGATTTTAAAGTTGATGAAAGTTTTGAGATTACCGCATCGGAAGGTTTTGTCTGGAATGGCAAGGCAACGATGGAGATAGCGAAAGGGAAACAGCTAACTATGAAAGGGGAAGGTAGCGGGAACGCGGAGATATCCATTAGCGGGGGAGGTACCGTCGTGATAAGAGCCGACACCACTCTCGGAACCGGTGCTATGACGCTTACCGAGGGAGTAACCCTTGACCTGACTGGTAAAGATTTCGAAAATCCGATTACCATCAGCGGCGCGGGAAATTTGGCAAATGCCGGAGGAAGAACAGAGGGGGATGTTACCTTAAAAGACATTCGGACAGACGTTGACCTTGGCGGTCTGGAGGCTGATCTCATAACCGGTGTATCCGTTTCCGATAATTCTGCCTTTCACGTGAAAAATATAGGCGCCGGAACCCTCAATTTGTCGAGTTCTTTGAAGACGTTGGAGGAGAAGAGGAAGACGTTCGGTCTGGACGATACGTTCTTCTCCAGGTCGGCAAATGACGCGAACGCGCGTTATATGTTCGAGTTTGACACATCATCGTCCGCTGAAGGAAACACGTACGTCGTTCAGCTGGGCGATCAACCGATGAACTTCAATCTCTTCGACTCAGTATTGAAGAATTGCGAAGGGAGCGCCTATTTTTGGTTCACCAACGGTCAGCTCGAGGGGATTGACACTTCATCTCCGGATGCAATGACGAAATGGCTTGAGGATCACTTTAACTTTACGATTCAAGGCACGAATGCTGGAGACGTGATTCAATTCTTTGTCGAAGGCAGTGAAGAATCCAAGGATCACGGAAAAATCAAGATGCTCATCAGCAATGACAGCTTTTGGTACGCCAGCAAACACGGAGACGGATCCGATTTGCTGAAACGCACCGATCTCATCGAGAAGGAGAATTGGAAACAAATCGTCATCGACCAGGATACCACGATCGACATTGCAAACGACACGGATGGTACGCTCAATCTGAAGAATCTGCGCACGAGTGACGATGGAACCTCCGGTAAGCTGACGATCATGAATTCAGGTGATTCTGAAAAAACACTTGCGTTAGACCACGAGGTGAAGTACAGCCCCGGCACAGACGGAAAGCCTATCGAGGGTGAGGAGGGAAAGAAGCAGGAAGAGCCATGGATTTTCGACAACGGTATGGTGCTCCAAGGAAAAACTTCTCTGGAGAAGGAGGGAAAGGGTTGGCTGACGATGACCGGGAACCTGACAGTGGGGGACGGCGACTTGACGGTGAAAGAGGGTAAGCTGACGCTTGCCGGGGAACAGAATCGCGCCAGGAGTCTTGCCCTCGGTGATGCAGCTACGCTCGAGATGGACGGCGGGACGCTGACCCTCAAGGGTGCAAAAGAAGAGATGGTCATCGACAAAAGAACAGGGAACCTTATCAGCGGCAGCGGCGTCATCGAACTCAACGACACCAAAATGAGAGTGGCTGATGAGGTTATTGCCACAGACAATAAACTCGTCATCCGCACAAATGGGAGCGAATCCCAATTCAAGACTGATGGGGCTGTATCACTCGCCGGTATTGAGGGAACCCCCAACAAGGAAGGAGAAGATGGAGGGACGATCAGCCTCGGCGGCAACCTCACCATCACGGGTGACGGCACGCTGCACAGTTTCAAAGGAAAACTTGAATCGTCGGCAGAGCATCAAATTGTGGTTCAAGGTAACAAGACAGGACAGACGATCACCAGCGCAGGAAGCGAATACATCGGTCTGAAGATTAGAGACGGTGCTTACGTGGAGCTCTACGGCGCAGGAGTTAAAGATTCGGTTACCCACCTCAAAAAAGCAACCTACAAGAGCCTTACCGTTGGAGGAACAGATGAAGCACCCGCAAAGCTCTACGTGAGTCCGACGGGTGTGGGCGAGGATGTCGAAGTGGGAACTCATTTGGACATTCAAGGCGATGTCTCCTTCGGCGCCGGCTCCTACACGGAATTTGCCTACAACTTCGCCGGCGTAGGCGACAAATTGTCCACGGAAGATGTCGGCGCCTTGCTGACATCCACGGGGTCGATTACTATTGACAAGGGCGCGAAGTTTGCTCTGAACAACGCGGGCAATATGTTCGACATACGTGACCACGAAGATCTCAACAGTTTCGTGATCATGAAAGGCAACGGGGATGTCAGTTACACCGAGGGTACTGACCTGACCGGTTTGTTTGACATGCGCGGAGCCTTCCTTGTTTATTACAAAAATGCCAAAGTGGAGATCGACGGCAATACAGTGGTCATCTCTGCCGCCGTTAATCGCGGAAACATATTTACCACCGCCAGCGAGGGGGCAAACAACCCGAAGGCCGGGGCAGACCTCATATGGTCAGCACGCTATTCCGACACAGCGCTGAATACTGATTCCGAACTCTACAAGGTGATGAGCGGCATCGCTTATGCTCTCTCGAGCAATCCGAAGGAAGCCGCCAAAGCGCTTGCCTCCGTGGCAGGGAGCACCGTGCCGATCATGGGGACGGCTCAGAGGGACGCTCTGCGCAACCAACTCACACGCATACGCGACCACGCCGGGCTCATGGGGCTGAACGAAAATTACACCTACACCGAGCTGCCCTTCGTGCACTTCTGGGTGGAGGCCAACGGCGACTT
>CANPXA010000165.1 GCA_947585525.1 uncultured Akkermansia sp.
ATCGCATACCTCGTGCAACACCTCTGCGCGGTGTGCCGGACACATACGGGCAGAGAGGTGATACATATTTTCCACACCGCGATCACGCAAGGCAGTAAAGAGTTCCTGCGCTTGCCGCGTGAGATTCACGATGAAAAGTGCAGATTCATTGCCGAAAGAGAGGAAATGATCCACTAGCTCTTCCTTGTTTTTGCGACCGATATTTTCCACCTCCACGCGCTTCATCTCTTGCTGAAGACGTATCTCGAGCTCCTCACCGATAAGGCTACGCGATTCCGATGCGTCCCAACCGATGGGGAATAACTCCGCATCACGGATAAACGCCGGTTGAGTAGCAGTGCATAGCACCAGCGTGCAGCCGAACCCATGTTGCAAAGCTTTCATGGCGGCTATGCAAGGCGCTAGCAGGAGCGTGGGTAACGTCTGTGCTTCGTCAAAAATAATCACGGATTGCGCGATATTATGCAGCTTTCGGCAACGACGGTTCTGGTTCGAAAAAAGTGACTCGAAGAATTGCACACTCGTGGTTACGATGACTGGAACATTCCAAGTCTCAGCGGCACGCCGGGTCTCTTCGTCCTCCGTTTCCTCGGAATCGCTTCCCTTGTCACCACTATCTTTATCTTCGAGATTCGTTTTCTTATTATCTCTGTTCTGATTCATACAGATGTTGCTGTGATGCTCTAACACATTTTCTGCACCAAGAACCTCACGAAATTGTCCCGCCGTTTGTTCGATGATGCTTGTGAAGGGAATCACATAGATCACACGCTGCTTGCCTTGCAGAACGGCGTGTCGTAAAGCAAAGCTAAGAGAAGAAAGTGTTTTCCCTCCGCCCGTAGGAACGTTTAAACGATAAATGGGGGTATTGCTAAGTGCTCTTTCAGCTTCCGCGTAGCATGCCTCATGAATCTCTCGACGCAAAGAATTGATGTGTATTTCCTTTTTTGTGCCCTTTGCTTTTTTCTTGTTTTCTTCCCGCTTTAGGTGCTTTTCCAGCGTCTCGCTCAACGTGGAAAGAGGCGAATGATTCCTTTCGATGTCAGAGTATTCTTCTCTATATAGAGCCGTTGCTGTGCAGTCTGCGTCAATAAGGCACGAGTGAAGCATTCTCAAGAACAACGAAAGAAGCATCGCGTATTCCTCTACCATCGCTTTCTGAACAGCGAGGGGAGCACCTGCTGCCATGATCTGCCAGTGATCCAGCTTGGGCAAAGAGAGTTGAAGATTCCCACGCAGCTCCTCTGGCAAGCTGTCAGACACTTCCGGGGCGAGCGCGAAATTTCGCAATTTGGCAAACAAATCAACCCCGTTCGGCAAACCGCTGTGATGTCCTGCAAACGCATATGCGAGCAACTCGCCCATCGGTCCTTCAATATTCTCCAAAGCCCATTTCGCTGCTGCCGTTTTGTGATCTATTTTGTCGGACGAGTGTCCCTCTGCTGAATCACGCAAGTATTGTTGCCATTCATGGCTCGCCTTCCCCATATCATGGGCCAGCGCGAGCACGCGCATGCAACGCGCAGCCTCCTCCGGTGCCCATAACTCCGGGTCCAACAGTGGGCCAAACGACTCAATTACCCTCCGTGTTCGTTCTGCGTGGCCATCGGGACCGTATAACAATTCCCAAGGTTTGTCCGGCTTCTCCCCATTACTGTGAGCATATATATCCATCGTCGGTATACTACCTAGCCGTCTAGCGTATGTCAACTCTAATTATAATACCTTTACAATAAACATATTATGAAATTAATTCTGTTTTAAAATAAAGCTAAGAGGTCTATTGGGGATGAGGCCCGTTGCCAAACAATATCTCATCCTGTACCACTCATTTCTCGTTGCGCTACTTCCCCACCATTTTCTGATGCGTTTACTAAAGAGGGCTACCAAAAAAACTTGCTATACAATCATACCTGTGGTATGTTGCAGGTATGTCAGACGTGCGATTGTACGGAAAAGAAAACATCCCGGTTCAGGCCTCCCTTTTTTTACCGAACCGAGTTGATGGGCGCGTGGTAAAGGAACTGGAAAAAGCTTTAGGAGGTGAGGGAAAAGTTGTCTATTTGGTAGAAGAGGAACTCGAGCCCTCTCCGGAGATTCTCAGTGGCATCAAGCCGGAAAGGGTGGTGCGTTTTCGTTTCCGCACAAGTCGCAGCCGCGATCTACGCGAAAAATTGATGGTGCACTTCCAAGCCGGAAAGCATTTTGTGTTCCTGCCCGGAAGACCTTCCCAGATATTGGGCTGTCTGACGGACGTGCCGAAACCGTTTTTGATGCAGTTGAGCGCCCTCCACATATCGCCGGTTCCCGTATTTTCCGGATATTACCGTAAGGACATCATTCAGGCATACACGACCGGCACAAAATATGACTGGGCTGTGGTGCATATCCTCAAGAAGTTGGTGCCCGGACCCCAAAGCGGCGAACGTATTCTGGAAGCTTGGATGAAGGCTTCTGCCGAGGAGTACGAGCGACATCCCTTGTTGGATAAATCACTGGCACGTATGCTTGTGGAGGGACTCAAGCACAACCCCGGATCGCTGCTCATTGACGGGCTAGATGATTCAGAACTGACTTACACCAAACTACTGGGTGTTGTTCTTGCTCTCGCGAAGGAACTCAAGCATCTTGTCAAGGAGCCCCGACTGGGCATCATCCTGCCCCCGGGAAAAGGCGGCATGATTGCCAATTACGCGTGCTTTCTCGCCGGCATTTCTCCGGTCAACATCAATTACACGTCCTCAGAAACAGCCTTCCACAGCATCGTTCGACAGAGCGGAATCCGACACTTTATCACCGCCCGCGCCTTCATGAACAAGTTGCCGCAATTTCCCTGGCCTGAGGAGGAAAAACTGCTGCACTTGGACAACATCCTGCGCGGCATCGGCACCGCAAAGATTGCCGGGTGGGTAGCCTTTGCCAAAATGGCTCCTGTCGCCGTCATTGCCAAGGCATTCGGTCTTGATGAGCGTCATGATGAGGATGAACTTGCTCTCCTCTTCACCTCCGGCTCTTCAGGGGAACCCAAAGGCGTCGCGTTCACACACCGCACGGTGATAGCCAACATTCTCCAACTACTCAGCAAGGTGTGGCTACCCTCAGGCGCCTCCTTCCTCTGCAGTCTGCCGATCTTCCACAGCTTCGGTCTCACGGTCTCCACCCTTCTCCCGCCGCTCTACGGATTTACGATGGTCACCTACCCCTCCCCGCTGGAGGCCAAAACGCTCAACGATCTCATTGAGAAGCACCGCTGTAGCCTTGTGCTCACCACACCGACCTTCGGACGAGCCATGCTGCGAAAAGCCCAACCCGATACCTTCCGCAGCGTGCTCTACTTCATCGTCGGAGGCGAGAAGATGCAGCCCATCCTCGCTGAAGAGTTCAAAAAGAAATGCAATGTGCAGGTGCTGGAAGGGTACGGACTGACCGAGACCGGTCCCGTATGCGGCGTCAACTTACCGGATGCCCCTCCGTCTGAGACCACACCGTACTATGTGCCGGGGATCTGCGAGGGAAGTATCGGGCAAATTTTGCCAGGACTAGCCGTTAAAATCACCGATCCGGATGACAGGACGCGCGCACTTCCTCTCTCTGAGCAAGGCATGATTTGGCTGAAAGGAGCCAACGTCTTCCGTGGCTACACCGGAGATAAATCTAACAACGAAGGTATCTTTGATGAAGAAGGCTGGTTTATGACCGGCGACCTCGGACACGTGGATCTCAATGGCTTCCTTACCCTCGGCGGTCGTCGCTCTCGTTTCTCCAAGGTAGGGGGAGAGATGGTGCCTCACGAGGTCGTGGAATCCGCCGTCGAAGCTTTTGTTCAGCGTCCGGAGGGCATGCCTCATGAGCAACGCGCCGTAGCTATCGTCGGTGTTCCCGATGCCCAGAAGGGAGAAGCACTCGTTCTACTCTCCTGCGTCCATTTCGGCAATCTCACTCTGAGTCTGGATGAAATACGCACCCATCTCATTTCTCAAGGTATCCCGCGCCTGTGGTGTCCGAGAGAGATTATTCCCGT
>CANPXA010000166.1 GCA_947585525.1 uncultured Akkermansia sp.
GGATCCACGTTGCGCGGGACGGAAAGATCAATAAGGAAGAGAGGACGTCCCTGTCGAGAGGAACAGGCTTGACGCAGGACATCCGGACCGACCACATAGACCGGAGCGGCCGTGGAGACGATAACGATGTCGATTCGGGCAAGGAAAGGAATCCAGTCGGCGAAACGGATGACTTGACCGCCAACGCGGGAGGCGAGATCGAGGGCTCTCTCGTAGGAACGGTTGGCGACGAAGATGCTCTTGGCGCCGCGAGAGGAGAGACTCTGAGCCGTACTCCGGGCTACGTCGCCGGCGCCCACAACGAGAACAGAAGAGCCGGACAGGTCGCCAATGATGTCCTGAGCCAGCTGGACGGCAGCCGCACCGACGGAGGTGGGGCCCACCGTAATCGGCAGGGACGAGCGGACTTTTTTACTGATGTTGAAGGAAGCTTGGAAGAGGCGATGAATGAGAGAATCGGCGGAGTGGGCGGCTGAGGCGACGCTGTAGGCTTGCTTGAGTTGTCCGAAGATTTCAGTCTCACCGATGACCATGGAATCCAGCCCGGCGGCTACGAGGGCGAGGTGGCGCAGGGCATCCGCCCCGGAGAGGAGGCGGAAGTGGCTCGAATCAGAGGTTTCAAAAAAAGCAAAGATGGAGCGTGCTGCCGCAGCGGGGTCGCCGGACTCAAAATAGATTTCCGTGCGGTTGCAGGTGGAAAGGAGGACGACTCCGTCCATACCGGGAAGAGAGCGTAGAGCGAGGTCCATCTTCTCAAGCTGTCCGGCAGGAACGGCAAAGCGCTCACGAACCGCGACGGGAGCCGTGCGGTAGTCCACACCCAAACAAGCGAAGGAAGAAAGATCGGTCATCATGAGTCAACGGAGAACAGGCGGCAGACGGCATCCACCAAACTTGGGATGGTGTGCAGTTCTGCTTCAACATCGGGATGAAGGTTCAGGCTTCGCAGGGTGGCAGAAGTGACCGGTCCCATGCTGGCAATGCGGCAGCCGTCCGGCAGGGAAAGTCCCATCTGCACAAAATGGCGCGCAGAGCTTGAGCTCGTGAAGGTAATGGCATCAGCTCCCTCTTCCAAGAGGAGCTTGGCGTAGTCGGCATCCCCGGGGGCGACGTCGTAGGCGATGCACTCATCCACGATAGCTTTTCTCTTGGTGAGCTCGCGCAGGATGAAGTCGCGCGCCTGAGCGGCGCGTACCCAGAGCATCGTCGCGTGGGCGATGCCGCCGAAGTCATCGGCTCGGCGGTCGAATTCGGCGATGAGTTCCTCAGCCACGGCCTTTTGGGGCATGACATCAACCATGACCCCGCGTTTTCTGAGTTCGGCAGCGGTTCCCGGTCCGAGAGCAGCGATACGAGCCCCGCCGATATCGCGCAGATCCTCATAGACGGTGAAGAACGCATCAAAGAATTTTTGGACGCCGTTGGGGCTGGTGAAGACGATCCAGTCGTAGTGTTTGCTCGCAACAACAGCCTCCGCAAAGGCGTGATGGTCGGAGGGTGGGACGATGCGGAGAGTGGACATCTGAGCGACCTCGGCACCGAGGGCTGCGAGGGAGCGGGAGAGCTCACCGGCTTGTTCACGGGTGCGTGTGACGATGATTCGCTTGCCTGCCAGAGGGAGGCGACTGCGCCAATCCAATTGAGAGGAGAGATTCACCACCTCTCCGATGATAACAACGGAGGGAGAGGAGATGCCCGCCTGTTGTACGGCATCTGCGAGGGTGCCGAGCGTGGCGTGCAAGACGCGTTGGCGTGCGGTGGTTGCCCATTGTACAACGGCAGCCGGAGTGTCTTCGGACATACCGGCTTGGACGAGCTCGTGAAGGGAATCGCGCAGACGAGCCATCCCCATGAGCATCACCTTCGTTCCGGGACAGGAAGCGAGCTGCCGAATTTGCGGCAAGATATCTGCATTGTCGGGCGCGCCGTGTCCGGTGAAAATGGTGAGCTGGGAACAGAGATCTCGGTGGGTGACGGGAATTCCGGCATAAGCGGGTCCCGCCAAAGCTGAGCTCACTCCCGGCACCACCTCAAAAGGAATGCCCGCTTGTCGCAGGGCGAGAGCCTCCTCTCCTCCACGGCCGAACAGGTAGGGATCTCCTCCCTTGAGACGAACCACGGAGCGGTGTTGCCGAGCCTTTTGGATGAGAAGAGCGTTGATCTCCTCTTGGGGAAGAATATGCTTGCCGCCACGCTTGCCGACGTCCACTTTCTCGCAATGTTCACGACACCAGCCAAGCATGACCCTCGGCACGAGCGCATCGTAAACCACACAGTCAGCACTTTCTATGAGCTGCTTGCCGCGAACGGTTATGAGACCAGGATCTCCGGGACCGGCTCCGACAAGAAAAACACAACCCGGCTGAGAGGCAGAGCTCATAGGTATGCATCAGCTGGCTGTTCGGGCTCGGTCGGAATTTCTCCTTTCAGCGCGGGAGAAGAAGCAGGACTTTCCTCCGGAGTATCGAGCGGATTTTTTGTCGCCTCCGCCGGAGCAGCGGGGGTCTCCTGCTCGGGAGCAGGCAGCGGAGAAAGCTCCAGCTCCGTCGGGGGCTGAGAGGCAGTGGCCACGGCGGGTTGGGATTCCTGAGACTGCTCGGGAGGATTCTCCGGTTGTCGGGGTTGTTCCGGAGAGGTCGGGGGAGAGGAGGGGTCGTCCAGGAGAGCAGGCTGAGAGGAGGGAGGCGTATCCGTCGGGGAAAGGGTGCTGGCCATGGTCGGGGCGGCAGCGGAGGTGGCGGGCTGGCCGGCGGCGTCACGACCGAGGCGGATGAGTTGAGAAACCGTAACGAGCTTAAAGCCGCGCGCCTGGAGACCGGTAACGACCTGCTCAACTGCTGCCAAGGTGGATGCGTGGATGTCGTGCAGCAGGATGATGGAACCGTTGTGCGCCTTATCCACAGCGCGGTGCACCACAGCAGAGGTACCGGGGTGCTTCCAATCCACGGTGTCCACATCCCATAGCACCGAGGTCATGCCATAACGATCCATCATGAAATCAATAACCCCGCGATTGGTGGCTCCGTACGGAGGACGCATCAGACGCGGTTGGCGACCGGTAGCCTCCCGGATGACGGCCGAGGTACGCTCCATCTCGGACGCAATCTGGTCGTAGCTCTTGGAGGTAAGTTTGACGTGACTCCACGTATGAGAGGCAATCTCATGCCCTTCTGCGGCAGCGCGGGCAAGGATACTCTTGTGACGCGCGGCATTCTCTCCAAGCACGAAGAACGTGGCTTTGGCTCCGTGCCGATTCAGGATGTCGAGTATCTTCGGCGTGTAGGCCCCGCTCGGTCCATCGTCAAAGGTCAGCGCAACGTATTTGCCGGGAACGCTCACCTGAGCGACTCTGCGTCCGGGAACTTTGGGCTTGAAGTCTCCAAGTGAGGAGGAAGAAGAGGTGGTAACCTGAGGAAGCGCGATGGTGCCTTTGTTCGGCGATGGCAAGACAGTTGGAGGTTGCAGACGGCTGGTCACGTAAGACTTTTGGGGAAATGGCAGCAGTGGCTGTTCCGTTTGCTGTGGTTCCGCGGGTTCGCCCTGACGGTGTGAGGAACACGCAGCCAACACAACTGCACAGGCCGTGACCATGACTTGTACGTACTTTTTCATCACTTCAGCATCTAGGAGGAGGAAATTATACGCTTTTGCCCTCCACTTGGCAACACCAGATTCGGGGTAACCGCATTAGAAATGCGGTTACCTATTTACGAATTACGATTTGGATGCTAGCGCGCTACGCGCGGGTTATGCGGAGCAAGAGCACAAGTGATGGATAAAATCACGAGTAGTTTCTGGCTAGAAAGTGACCGGAGTTATGACGTGCCGAGCTTACCGTTTTGCCGAATCGTCCATGGCAAAGCGCATGGGGAAGGCTTTTTTCATGGGAGGGATGTGCTTGTCCCGATGTTTATTCTTCTCGAGCTTGCCAAAAGTGGGGATGGGTGGTAAGGT
>CANPXA010000167.1 GCA_947585525.1 uncultured Akkermansia sp.
ATCGGCGGGCAATGAAACATAAGCCATTGATTATGGACGATGGACGATGGACGATGGAAGCAAAGCCGGGGCGGCGGCATGGCGTAAATACAAACCTTTCTAACCAATCACCAGTTATGTTTAACCCATCACCTCAGCATTCGCTCCGCATCTCCGCGCGCAAGCGCGCTAAAATCCAAATCGTAAATAGGCGCCTCCGGCGCCCCGCCCCTTCCTTCCGCCACCACCCCATGCTCCCTCCATCCACCTTCGCATTCGCTCCGCCTCCACGCGCAAGCGCGCTAATTTTCAACATCGTCCATCGTTCATGACTCCGTATAAATTCTCAGGAGGTTGACCGCATCTGCAGCGAGGCGCTGAAGGGCTTGCCGTTTGTCGCTGACATTCGGGAGGGACCAGAGAATGAAATCGCGGTGGGCAATGAGGTTGAAGTACATCCCACGCAGAGAAGTGAGGCACCACATCCAATCGTCATGACGCATGCCCGGAAAAAATTCCCGTATGGCTTCAAACCACTCCTGCAACGCGTACGCATAGTGCGACTCGTACACATCGCGCGTCAGTTCCGCTGCTTCGTATCCCATCCGGTTCAGCAAGCAGAGCACCTCTTCTCCGGATGCCACGGAAGAGTCCTCCCAATCGGTGATGGGCGCCGCCAACCAGGCGTAGATAATTTGCCGTACATCACGGGACGGGAGAGCTTTCTCAAGCGCCCGGCGACATACATCATTGTACTGCACGGAGAGGTGTGCCAAGGTGTCTCGGTAGAGATCCGCCTTGCTTCCGAAATGGTAACGAATGGCCCCCATGGTGACCCCGGCGCTGCGAGCAATCGTGCGCAGTGTGACGCCGCGGTAACCCAGAGCTGTAAACTCGAGTACCGCAGCCCGCATGATATGCGCCTTTGTTGAATCCGACTTACTCATCGTCGTCTTGCTCGGCTGTTTTCGTTCCTTTTCTCTTTTTGTCTTTTGATGTGGTCAAGAGGTACTCCGCGTCCTCCGGACAAAAATGGGACAACTTCGTGCGGGTGACGCGTCCGCCGCTCTCCTTGAGATACACCACCTGGTTTTTGCGATCAAAGCGCATCAACTTTCCGAAGACGTGTTGGTCTCCCTTGGCAGAATGCCACTCCCTGTATCCTCTTTCTTCCAGACCTTTTTTGTATGCTGAGTAATCATCCTCGGCCTTTTTGACTCCATCCTGCAGTTCCCTCGCAAAACCGGATAAAAACCCGTCAAAACCATCGATACGCGCAGATATTTTTCCGGACGGGGTGATGATGGCGATGGACGGTTTTTTGGTAAGCCCGTAACGCCTTTGTAGGGAGTTGATCCTCTCCGCGCTATACTTCGCCTTGTCTGCCGTTGCATCATCCATGGAGGCTCCGGAATCCAGTCGCAATCTCACGACCCTGTCCTTGCACCACGCATCGAACTCTTTTGTATCGAGGTATTCCTTTCCGAGAGCGTTGCTTCTGGGGCTGATGAGCGAGTCATGAAACCAAATGACAAGGGGACGTTCATTCTGCCGGGCGAGCTGAATCGCCCTCCCCATGTCCACCTGCCACCCTAACCCCAACTTCTTGTTTTCAAATATTTCATTCAATCCGGGAATCTCTGCGTCCGGATGGTCGGGATCTGTCCACACCAGTTCTTCCTCACTCCCGTTATCGATGTTTTCAAGCTCCTCCTCCGTGCGAACGCTTACGTTCACAGCGTTGATGTCGCCTTTGTTCGCCAGGAGGGGATTCCCCATGGACGCCGCCGCCTGCTCGGCAGTCACCTTCTGCTTGGCATCCTCAGGCTTCTCCTCTTCCGTGTGCAGGCAGGAACTCAGCATCACGAGAGGAAGACACGCCATGAACCATCCTTTCATCACAAGTCAGCGGGCTTAGACGTTTTCCTCTCCCGTTTTTCCTCCTCCTTCACGGTCATCCATGCAGCATCCATCTCCTGTGCCGTCGCTTCCTGCAAACTCTTGCCCCTCTCTGCCAGTTTTCTCTCCATCTCGTGGAAGCGACGATAAAATTTTTCGTTCGCATCGTGCAGCGCAAGCTCGGGATTCACTCCGCGCCGACGGCACAAGTTGACGACAGAAAACAGCAGGTCCCCAAGTTCCTCCTCCACGCGCGCCGCACCATCCGGTAGATTCAGAGCCTCCTGTACCTCGCGCAATTCCTCGACCACCTTTTGCACCGTTCCTTCATCGCTCTCCCAATCAAAGCCCACCTTGGCCGCCTTTTTGGACAACTTGCTCGCCCGCAGCAGCTCCGGCAACCCTTTCCCACAGTCATGCAGGTATGGCTTATCCTGTGCGTCTCGCTCGCTCCTCTTGATTTCATCCCACTTCCTGAGCACGGCCGCGGAATCCCTTGCCGCGCCATCCCCGAACACATGCGGATGTCTTCGCACAAGCTTTTCGCACAAATTCTGCGCCACCTCCTCGATGCCGTATCCTTCCTCCGGTCTCTCCTGTGCCAGTTCCGCGTGAAATAACACCTGCAGCATCAAATCCCCAAGTTCTTCGCGCAAGTGCTCCCAATCCTTTGCTCGGATCGCGTCGATGCACTCGTAGCTTTCCTCAAGCATATTGGGAATGAGGCTCTCGTGCGTTTGCTCCGCATCCCAGGGGCAGCCTCCGGGGGCGCGTAAGCGGTGCATGATGGCTATAGCGCGTTCAATCTGCCGTCCGGGTTCTCGGCATTCGATCATCTCTTGGTCGTTCATATCTTTCGCAAGTCTCTGCGTTCATTCTTCGCTTTCCCTGCCAGTATATCATCCACCTGTTGCACGAGGTTCCAAGACACCCTACGTCTCTGGTATTTGCGCCACAACAGATCCCGCAATTCAGTCCAAATCTCCGCGGTAAACTCGACCGGCTGTGTCTCTGTCTCCTCCCTTCTCCTGCGGTTGAGTTTCGGGCGACTCGCCAACTGCCACCATCCGCCGAAATAACCCGCCTCATAGATCACACTCTCCCCTTGGGCGTCTCTTGACTTCCATGAAAAAGTCTCCATATCTTCCGAATCGAGAATTTGATTCTGCCCTCCTAACGTTTCGCCCCTCCCCGCATCTCCCTGTGCATCTTGTTCACGTCCTCCTGCATCGTCGGAGTAATTACCTTGTTGTTGTCCGGGTCCAACGACACGATGAGCGGCTTGGAGCGGTTGCCTCCGGCATCGTATTTGTAGATCACCCTCTGCACAAGTTTTCCTCCGGGATGCGAGTACATACGCTCTTCAATGAGGCGAGCCGAGCTGTCGTACCCATACGCTACCTTGTAGATCGGCTGCCTGTTATAGTTGTAAATGATGCATCCCACGAGTTGTCCGTATTTTCCCTCATGATAATCATTGATGGCGGCCAGCCTGCCGCTCGCCGTGTACGTCGCACACCTCATCCCCTTGCTCCCGCTCTGCCTCTTGTACACCGACCTTGATCCATCCGGATGCCTCACCACCCGTGCCAGGTCCTTACTTTCGTTCGCTAAATCCGGACTCTGCCCCCATGCCGGAAGAACGATCCCTCCCAGCGCCATACAAGCCATGAGCATCATCACGCGCTTCTTCATATCCCCTATTCTACCCCGTTCCTTCCCATAAAGCAAGCGCGGAAAACACCCGGGCCAAACGCATTGGAGGGAAGTTAATCGACAGAGAGAATGCTCTTATGGATTGATATCATCGTTGATGCCTATCAAAAATCATGACAACCAACGGTCATCATGATGATGGCTCCCCAAAAGGCTTCTCGTTCGCCCAATTCGCGGCGCAGCCGCCGAACTCCCCATATCGTCCATCGTAAATAGGCACCGCCAGGTGCCGTCAGGTTCCTCCGGTACCTTTCTGACCAGTTTTCGCCCTGTTTCAAAAATTCCGCTCCGCATTCGCTGCGCT
>CANPXA010000168.1 GCA_947585525.1 uncultured Akkermansia sp.
ATGCAGCCGACCCCGTGGGGCGCGGTCCCAAAGCGCATATTTTCGCACAGTGCAGATACGCGTTGTTCCCTGAAAAAGTTTCCGTGACTTCCATGCGCTGCGGCATCGGTGTCGGTTGTCTCGGCTCGTCGTTCTTCTCTCCTCCGCAACAGCACAAGAGGACGACCGCGACCGCTAGCACCCATGCCCTTGCCTCACGCATCTCATTCCTTTCTCCCTCAAAAATCACCCGGACCCCCGACGACAGACCCCTTCACGGACGCGCCGTCACGCCAAATATCTCCAGCAGCCGGGTCAGTTCAGCCTGACCCTCATAAGGGATCTCGATGACGCCTCCGCGCCGTCCCTTCGGCGTGATGGTAACAGACGTCCTCAGGCTTTGGGAAAGCTCTTTACATATCTTCTCATACCCGGTGACAGTCTGGGGGGAGGCAGGAGTTTTTCCTTTCGGTTGCTCCGGCTGCTCTTGAGCGCGCACCAGCTGCTCGGTCTGTCGTACTGTCAAACCACGCCTCACAACATTTCTCGCCGCAAGAGCCTGCTTGTCGTTATCCTTGATCTGCAGCAAAACCTTCGCGTGGCCTACGGTAATTTCCCCGTTCTCCAGCATATCGCGCACCTCCGGCGCCAGTTCAAGCAAACGCACCATGTTTGCCACCATCGCACGCGATTTCCCCACGTGTTGGGCAATGACCTCCTGTTTCATGTGGAAGCGCACCTGCAACATGCGGTACTGCTCGGCTTCCTCCAACGGAGTGAGGTCCTCGCGCTGCAAGTTCTCAATCAGCGTTATTTCGGCGACCTCCCGGTCCGTCGCCACCATCACCACGACCTTCACCTCCTTCTGCCCCAGAGATTTCACGGCTCTCAGTCGCCGTTCACCTGCTATCAGTTCGAAGTGGTTGTCCACACGTCGTACCACCAGGGGCTGTATCAAACCACGCTCCTTGATGGATGCCGCCAGCTCATCAATCTGCTCTTTTTTGAAATGTCTCCGCGGCTGAAACGGTGAGGGTCGCACCTCCTCTGTTTTCGCTAAAATAACCCGCTTATCATCTGTCGCAAATGCGGAAGCAGATACCGTCTCGTTCTGCTGTAAAAGGGCTCCCAGTCCCTTACCTAATACCTGACGCGCCATACCGCGCATTCTACCCGAATACCCTGTTAAATGCAACTCTTTTCCGGCTCTCTTGCTCTTACGGCTCGCACAGCCTCCAGCCCTTTTCCCACATTTTGTGTACTGATTCGATTTCCCTCACAAGATCCTGTTGACGACGCCATCAACGAATAAAAAATTCCTTCCTCGTGAAGAACGGAGACAGACGTCCTCCCTCAGCGAGCAAGCGCCTCCTTCAAGGCAGCGAGGCATCTCTCGTTTTCCTCCTTGGTGCCGACCGTGATACGCACGTATTGAGTGAGTCCGTATCCATCCATCGGGCGAATGATGACACCGCGTCTCAGACATTCCCGGAAGACACGCGATCCCTCACCTACATTCACGAGAATGAAGTTTCCGCTGCTCGGGATATAGTCGACACCCCATGCCCTGAAAGCATTTTCGTACTGTTTCATCCCCTCGTGCACAAGTTGCACCGATCTCCGCACGTGCTCCTCATCGTCCAGTGCAGCCAGGGCAGCGGCCTGTGCCGGACTGCTCATGTTGAACGGAGACCTCACCTTGTGCAGCAATCCCGCTATCTCCTCGGTCGTCATCACAAAACCCGCACGCACTCCCGCCAGACCGTACGCCTTCGAAAAGGTTCGCATCACCACCGCGTTCTGTCCTCTTTTCACGTACTTGAGCGTATCCGGTTTTTCCTTCGCAAAATCGATGTACGCCTCATCGAATGCCACGATGACGTGCTCCGGGACAGCCCCCATAAACGCGTCCAATTCCTCCTGTCCCACCATCGTTCCCACGGGGTTAGTGGGGTTGGTGATGAAAACGATGCGCGTTTTCGGCGTGATGGCGTGCAGCATCCCCTGCAGGTCATGGCTCCAATCCGCCTTGTTCTCCACCTCCACGTAGCGAGCGCCGAACAGTTTGCACATCAACGGATACATCGTAAAACTGTACTTTGCCGCGATGAGCTCCTTGCCCTCACCCAAGCACGTATGGCAGAGGAGTTCGATCATCTCACTACTCCCGCTGCCCACCGCCGTTTGTTCAAACTTCACTCCGAATTTTTTTGCAAGCTTCATGCGTAATTCGTAGGCAGAGCCATCGGGATAAAGATTGCTGTGGAGCAGGGCCCTCTGCATCGCTTCCACCGCCCGCGGTGAAGCCCCCAGTGGATTCTCGTTGGATGCCAGCTTCACGATGTCCTCCGGGCGCAACCCCAGCTCACGAGCTGTCTCTTCGATAGGCTTTCCCGGCTGATAGGCTCGTATCTCCCGCACGTACGGATGCGTATAAGACAGTATACTCATGCGTGCATTATAATCTGCCCACCCTTCTCTGACAAGTCCGGATTGCGCACCTCCAGGGCAAACGCACACTCGTCCCAATAAAATTTTCCCCGGGCTTATTCAACCCATTCCCCATGCGTTTCCTCTGGATGAAAGCAGGGTGGTGCCGAGGCGTCAATGTTGCAAAGCCTGGGAAACGGTATGGCATCAACACCGATCATACTGACTAAACAAGGTCCATGATTTTTCCCACCCCCGATGCTTGCGCATCGCATACCCCGCGGCAAGCGCGCTAACATCCAAATCGTAAATCGTAAATCGTAATTCGTAAATCGTAAATAGGCACCTCCGGTGCCCCGTCCATCGTCTATAATCAACGGGTTATGCTACATCATCTGCCATTAAATACCTATTGAGCATTGCTTTTCTTGGGACGGATGTGGAGGGCGCGGCACGAAATCCCGCGGTAGAGGGTCCGTCCTTATTTCACAACTGGGGCATCTCCCTGAGAGCCGGGGGCGTGTCATTCCCGACCGGACCCGGGGCGGGAGCGGCAGGAGCCGGCTGCTGAAGAGCGGGAGGCGGTGGGGTCGCTGACCGTGTTTCATCGGGAGGCGTTGCATTGAGCTTGCGATGCGAAGCCGAGAAACACTCGTTGAGCGCCGCCTGCAACTGCATATCCGGATATCCGAGGTAGAGAATGCGCGCGTGTTCATCCACGAGGACAGCCATCGGCAATTGGCTCACCCGATACGCCGAACCTGCCGTTCCTTTCTCATCATCCATGTAGCAGGTAAGGATCCCCTGCTCCGTCATCATCCCCTGCAGTTGCTCCGGCTCGCTGTGCGGCACCACCGGACACAACTCGAGGGATGGGTACTGCTTCATCAACGCCGATTGCTTCTTCATGATGGAAAGCCCAACATCCTCCGCCGGGCTCCAGAAAAATATCAGATTCACCTTGCCCAGAACGGGAAACGTATTGCTCTGTCCCGAGGAATCAGTCAATTTGAGCTGCGGTGGGATGGTTCCCACGCCCAAGTTGCGGATGCGATAAATCTGTTCCTCGGCCACTTGGGTGAGCGTCAGCTCCCCGAACTTTGCGTCCTCAGGCGATAGATTGAGAGCCTGCCGGATGAGGTAGATGCGCTTTGCTCTCACTTGGGCTCTCCCTCCTTCCGCCTCCGCCAAATTGGGGTTAGCCAACATGATACTCATGGCCATCGCTGCAGCTCCGCGCACCGCCGGGGTCGTGTTGCGTTCATAGATCTTTTCCAGAACGGTGTAAACCTGCGCCCCCGTGTTTTCTGCCAACTTGGCGCAAGCCCCACCGATGAGGGGGGAACTGTAATGCTTGTTGTCCACCGAATCCAGCAAGGCTTCCGCATAAGCAGCCAGCTTCTTGGGCGACTTTTCATAAAGTTTCGCCAGCGCTTCCGGGTGATTCAGAAACCACACGACAGCCGGCGCCGCCCA
>CANPXA010000169.1 GCA_947585525.1 uncultured Akkermansia sp.
TTGGTCACATAGGCAAGAACCCCATCGCCTTTGATGCAGTCACTCGCCCAGCGGAATGCGCGGATGTAGGAATCGTAAAGACTGTTTTTATTGGTTGCCTTGCTGCCTGAGGCGTACGTCTCCACAATTCTTGCATCAAGCTTGGGATAGTCAGCATTCTGGTTATTGTCATTGGCCGATTTTTGTCCCACAGAATACGGCGGGTTGCCGATGATGACGCGGATGTCCTGTTTGCATAGTCGCTTTACCCGCTCACCGTTTTCCTCAAACTCAGGGAAGAGATCGCGGTCGTTCGCGCTGTTTTCGTGCATACGGAAGGTATCGGTAAAGCAGATGCCATCGAAGGGGGAGTACTGTTCTTTTTCGGCGGCGCCGTGGTAAGCAACCTCGATGTTCACACAGGCAATGTAGTAGGCGAGCAGCACGATTTCTGAGGCGAAGAGTTCCTTTTCATACTTGCGCGGCAAGTCCTCCTTCTTGATCAGTCCGCTCTGGATAGCGCGTACGATGAAGGTACCAGTGCCGGTGAAGGGGTCGAGGATCCTCACACCTTCCGCACTTAAGCCGTCCGCTATGCCAAGTTCCTTTTGTAGCACCTTGTGGACGCTGTGGAGGATGAAATCCACCACCTCCACCGGGGTGTAAACGATACCGAGTGCATCGGCGATCTTCCTGAAGGCGTTTTTGAAAAAGTTTTCATAGAGTTCTTTGATGACACTCTGGCGCCCCTCTGTGGTGATAATGCTGCCCGCGCGAGTTTTCACATCCTCGTAGAAACGCTTCATCGTCTTGTCATCCTCTGAACCAATTCTCTCCTCGACAAGATTCAGCATACAGTTCATTGTGACGCTCACCGGGTTTTTATCTGCAAACTCGTATTCACCGAAAAGAGCATTGAACACCGGACGGGAAACAAACTGCATCGCGAGCATCTCCACGGCGTCCTTCTCAGAGATATCCGGGCGAATGTTCTCCCTGAGACCATCCCGGAAAGCCTGAAATTGAAGAGCGCAATCGGGCTGCTGAACAAGCTGTTCGATCGTCTGGCGGCGGCGTTCCGCGATTTCCGCAATATCTTTCGCCCAGTTTTCCCAGTAGATACGGGCTCCCACACGCATCACCATCCGCGCAAAAACAGCCTCTCTGACATCCTTTACGGTCTTTACGAAAAGGGCAAGATTGAGCGGAAGGGTGTCTTCCCCCGTTTGCGGTTCACTGTCGCCATTACTTTCGCCTGTGCCATCTGATGGGCGGGTCACACCGGCTACGGAGATGTGGCGACTGTTACGCTTATTGAACTCGAGGGCGTTGATTTCGGCATCGAAGCGGTCATCATGCGCGCGGAGAGCTTGCAACACCTGCCAGACAACCTTGAAACGCTCATCGTCATCCAGCACATCCTCTGCCTTTGCCTTATTCGGGACGCCAACAGGAATGATCACATAGCCGAACTTCTTTTTCCCGGAGGGGTCACGCCGCATCACACGGCCGACAGACTGCACGATATCGATCTGGCTTTTCTTAGGCGCGAGGAACATGATAGCATCCAAAGCCGGCACATCGACACCTTCGGAAAGACACTGGGCATTGGTGAGAATGCGGCATTCACCTACTGTTGGTTCTTTGAGCCACCGGAGTTCGCGCTCACGCTCGCTCATATTCATCGTGCCGTCCACATGATGCATCGAAGTGGGGAAAGGAGTTCCACTGCCATTCTCACTCTCGCGGATAGCTTTCCCGACATATTCCCAGAGGGTTGCATAGGTTTTTGAATCTTTGATTTTGCCGGCAAACGCCACGGCACGGTGCATCGGCTCCGGATCACTGTGCATGAAATCGTAGGCATGATCCTCCTGCCAATCGAGAAGCTCCACACGCCTTTTATCGTATTCTTTTTCGCTGATGCCCAACATCTGTGCCATATGTTGCTCATGCGGCAGACGAATAACCTTGCGCAGACCGTTGAAGCATCCCACGAGTTTAATAGCAATCTCCTTCTCTGATAGTTCCTTCTTTTTTCTCTTGCTGCTTCCTTCATCACCCTCTTCCTTAATGCGCTTCATCACATCATCAGGAAGATCCATGTCCTTGAACAAATGTTCCACATAATCCTCATCCACGCATAGCACAAGCACCTTGTAATCTGTGAGGAAACCTTCTCTCACCGCTCGGGAGAATGGAAGTCGGTAGAGCTCTTCTCCAAAAAGAGTGACATCCCTCATATCCGCCAACGTGACCCCCTCGGTGAGTTTTGCTTTCTCATGTACAGCATCGCCGTACACCTTCGGCGTGGCGGTCATGTAGAGACGACGCTTGCTCCTGAGCTTTGATTGATCGTGAACGAGTCGAAAATCAATCTCTTGCTTTTTCCCGGTCTGATCCAGCCAGGAGACCCCGGCAGTGCGGTGGGCTTCATCGCAGATGGTGAGGTCGAACTCCGGGAGAGATCCTGCTGCCTGAGCCTTACAAACTTTGTCAAGGGATTGATAGGTGGAGAAAATGACCGTCAGGTGAGTATCTTTGAATCGGGTGTAATTCGCGGCGATCTGTGCAGGATCGGTGGTAGCGGGAGAGGGCAGATCTACCGCTGCGAGGTCAGAGTTCTCATTGGCGCCGGCTACTTTTGAATCTGAACAGACGGCAATAGGATGCAGCTTTACTTTTGTTTGACACATCCACTCTTGAAGGCTCTGTGACACAAGGGCGATGCTCGGAGCAAGAAAGAGCACACAACCTTTTCCGCCGGTGTATTCTTCTGTCAGACGCAGAGAGGTAAATGTTTTGCCGGTGCCGCAAGCCATAATCATCTTACCTCTTTCCGTACCGGCACGGAAAGCGTCCAGTACAGAATGGATCGCTTCGTCCTGGTGAGGACGTAATTCTTTCTTGGGGATATCATGGGCACGACCCTTCTCCAATCTCGCCCAATCGATTTCCTCATAACGTTCCAAATCAGCCATCCCCAAAAATGAGCAAGGGATGGTTTGCTGATCAATGACCTTATCAAAGTTCTTGCTTGTGTAATAGCAGGTAGCTATCACGATGCCGCTGCTGAACGTATCTTCGGGGCCGTTATCGGTGTCCCACCGCATATTGAGAGCCGCGAAAAAGGTCTGAACATCTTTTTCACTCAGGATATGCTCGTCCTCGTAGCACTTACACTGAATGCCCACGTAACGATCCGTGGCGCGTTCTCTTGCGACGAGATCAATACCTATGTCGTGCGTGTTATTGCGGTGAGACCAATTATCCCAAAGCCATACTTCTGAGAAACGTTCCTTGTACGTCGGCTCATAGAGAAAAAAACGACGCATTAATTCCTCAAAACGTCTTCCCTTATTCGCCTGAGGCAACCCCTTCGTCGCCTCCCTGATCTGCTCAATGAGCTGGCGAAATGTTACCTTCCTCTCAAAATCTTCCTCGTGTTGCAGCGACTCATTCGCAATATCCTCGCGCTGCGTGCAAATTTCGGCCTTTTGGGCTACTTCTTCGTCATGGAGGGATTTGTTATTACCCCCCCCCACTATATATTGATTATCAATGTATTGCATAACCAGATATGGGGGTATGTTTTTAATTTTACTTTACTTTATCATGCTTTGCTTTTCGCTTTGATGATCTGTTTTATTAAACCATGTTCAATGTTCTTTGGGAAGAAAAAACTCAGGCGCAGGAGAAGAGAGATGACAAGTATGTGGGGTATAGGTTTCAGCTATTCCCATTTTGATGGTCTTTTGCAGCTCCCCATCAACAACGCGTCAATTCAAGCGGAACGTGATACGCGCCTTGCTGACATCATAGGGAGATACCTCAATGCGGACCTTATCGCCAACGACGAGGCGAATGAAGCGTTTACGCATCTTGCCCGAAATGTG
>CANPXA010000170.1 GCA_947585525.1 uncultured Akkermansia sp.
AGCGTTCCAATTTGGTTGGGTTTGATGAGGATGGAGTTGGCAACGCCTTGCTCGATCCCGCGGCGCAGGAAAAGGGGATTCGTCACAAAGAGATCGTCCCCCACGAGCATACAGCGCTCGCCGAGGGTGCGGGTTAAGTGCAACCAGCCGTCCCAGTCTGATTCTGCGCAGCCGTCTTCAAGGGAAATGATGGGGTAGTTTGAGATAAGCTCATCGTACAAGGAGATGAGTTCGTGGGAGCTGAGGGACTCTCCCCCACTCTTGCGCATGATGTAGCGATGTGATGGCGCATCGTAGAATTCGCTGGCAGCCGCATCCAACGCGAGCATGACATCCTCCTCCGGTCGGTATCCGGCACGGGATATGGCGCTCATGATGGCATCCAGAGCGTGCCGCACGGAAGGAAGAGACGGAGCAAACCCGCCTTCATCACCCACAGCGGTGCTGTAACCTTTGGCACGCAGGACTTCCGCGAGGGAATGAAAGACCTCACTACCGCAGCGCAAGGCCTCCCGAAAGCCGGAGCTTCTCCGCGGAACGATCATGAACTCCTGGAAATCAATGGGAGCGTCCGAATGTGCCCCAGCGTTGATCACATTCATCATCGGTACGGGAAGGGTGCGCGCCCCCACGCCGCCCATGTATCGATAGAGGGGTAGCCCCACGGCCCGAGAAGCGGCGCGGACCGCGGCCAGAGAGACGGCCAATATGGCATTGGCTCCGAGACGTTCCTTTTGCGGAGTTGAGTCGATCTCCCGCATCCTGAGGTCGATTTCCTCCTGCTGCGTGACATCCAGTCCCCGCAGGGCAACGGCCAGCTCCTCCTGCACATGACGCACCGCGAGAGCAACTCCTTTTCCCCCGTACCGCTCGCGCTCTCCATCCCTCCACTCCTTGGCTTCGTGCGAGCCGGTGGAAGCTCCGCTGGGGACGGATGCGCGGGCGCAAATACCGCACCGAAGCGTCACCTCAGCTTCTACCGTCGGGTTTCCACGCGAGTCCAGAATCTCACGTGCGTTGATGTGCGTAATGAGTGTATCGTCCATACCTCGACACTCAGAGTAGCACAACACACAGTGAGTCGCAAGGGCATGACACCTAATAGATAGAGATGGCATCCCCAACGCCGCTGGGAGCCTCTACACTCGGAGAGGCGACGGATTTCTGTCGGTGCGAGGCGCGTCCTCCGCCGCGCGCAAAGGAAATACGTTTTGTCGCCACTCCACCCGAGGCGTCGAGGACGGGGCAAGATAGACCTCTACCACATCGAAACGGACGGGAACGCGACGTCCGAGGAGAGAGAGCCAGTTCCATGCGCCGATGCGCAGGAGCCGGCGTTTGGAGTGATTGATGGCGCGCGAGGGAGCGCCGAATTGAGGAGATATGGTACTTTTGACCTCGCAAATGACGAGGTAATCGGCGTCCCGCGCCACGATATCAAGCTCACCCCGCCGCCCCCAACGGAAGTTGCGGCGCAGGATGCGCAAGCCATGAGCGCGCAAAAAGGAAGCTGCCACGAGCTCCGCATAAGCTCCGCGGTACCGCTTGTCCGGAGCCGTTTCCTCAGAATTCCAGGGGCAGCGCCATCTGTGCAACAGGCGCAAACGAGCGGCGATGGTGTGGAGTAATTCCATAGGTATGGATGGCGGCGAGATGTTCACGGGTTCCGTAGCCGGCATTGCGATCCCAGCCGTAATGCGGAAAGAGGGAATGAAGTTCGCGCATGAGTCGGTCGCGATGGACCTTGGCCAGCACGCTTGCGGCAGCTATGCTCAGGCAACGGGCATCTCCCTTCACAAGGGAACGCGAGGGAAAGGGGAAATTCGGCACGGGAAGTCCGTCAATGAGGCAAAAATCCGGAGTCAGGGGCAGACCTTGTGCGGCGCGCGCCATGGCAAGGTGTGTCGCGTACAGGATGTTGAGGCGGTCGATTTCCTCCACGGACGCGGAGGCGATCGATTTTTTCACAGAGGAGTCCTGCATGAGCGCCTCATAGAGCGCTTCTCTCTGCCGGGCGGAAAGTTGTTTGGAATCATTGAGACCGGGAAGAGAAAAACCGTCGGGAAGCACGACGGCAGCCGTCACCACAGGACCCGCCAGCGGACCACGCCCGACCTCATCGATGCCGCAGACGGTGCGGTAACCGGCGGCATGAGCCTCTTGTTCAAAGTGCATATCCGGGGCCATGCTCATTTCTTTTTGGTGGATTTTTTTGGGAGTAAGGAATCGGGCAACGGATCGCCGGGGCTGAGGGAATGGAGAAGCTCAATGTCGTCCAGGTAGCGGCTCATGGGGGTATCCGGTCCCGGGGAGTCCTTGCGCAGGATGTGCATAGCCTCCACGTAGGAGTCGAAGTTGGCGGGTTGAGATTCGCCGAGTCGAGTGATCTCGAACCAGTCGAGAAAATCTCTCCCTCGAATGGAGGCCTCCTGGTACGCGGAGCGTAATTCACGCAGTGGCACCAGGATTTTTTCGACCTCAGCGGCAGGAGTGCCGCGAGAGAGCTCGGCGATAGCTCGGCAGTACTCCGTGATGATGGAGCGGTAGCCGGGAAAGGCACGCAGGTTGAGTTCGATCAAACGACTCATGCAGGATCGGAGTTGTCGAGACCAGTCCGGTAATTTCATGACCTCCTCCAACTTATCGAGGCTCACGGAAAAAGGCAGACGAGATTCTTGATCCATCCCCGTCAGGAGAAGAGCTTCGGCAAGTAATTTTTCCGTTTCCAGCGGGGTGTGCATCTCAGCGGAACCGGGCATCGCGAGAGCGGCGAGTTCCAACGCCCACCATTTGCTGAAGGTTGTCTTGTCCACGCTGAGTTCGTGAAAGTGGGCGGCGATCATCTCCCGGGGTTTCCCCTCAATGGTGAGAGCTTCCCCCAACAGGTTCCGAAGACGCTCCTGTCCATCGTTCTGGTGCAAAAGTCCCATGATGAGCACACCGCACGAAACTTCGTACATCTGCAGGGAACCGGCGTCCAGCGTCTTGGGATTGGGGATGCCTAGTAGCTCTTCCGGAGCCATCATGTCGGTCTTGTTGAAGAGATTTCTGTAAAGTCTGCGATCGACCTGCCCCGCCCTCCAGAGCATCGCTTGCTGGACACCGGTAACGAGCCAGGGAGGCATCTCCAAAAAGTCCGGCAGAGCGTTGGGCTTGATGCTGCGCAACGCGTATTCGTAGAGGAGCATCGTCACGATGGCGGCGTCCATCTTGGGGAGGTCGATCCCCCCGCCGGCAAAAATGCGGATCTGCAGATTGGGTTCCTCTCCGATGATGCGGACGCGAGTGTGGATCGGATTCGGCTTCGCAGGGTCAGCGGTCGTTCCCCAGAGGCGGATGGAGATGGAGTATTTCCAGGCGTCCTTGATGCCGAGCAGGTTGTTGAAGTGTTTCCTCAAGTCATCTGCGTGAGAAGCGATAGCTCCCATGCGCAGCACATCCCCCCCGCTCACGGAGAACATGCGCGACGTCGAAACGACGTGTTTATCTTCCGCGATGTACTGTGTTGGCAGTGGTTTGCGTATATCCGGAACGCTGTCTTCAGGATCCGGCGGAATATCGATCAACCAGGCAGGCAAGTCATCCACTTGGGGTTGATCCTCCAGTTTATCTCCGACCTCGCCGGACTGTCCCGTCTCCACAATCGTGTCGTCATCCTCCTGGCAGAACACCATGCCGGTGATCAGCAACAACATGATGACTCGCAAACTGACCTTCACATCCCTATGCTACCAAACACCACGAACCTTTGCAACGTCAAATCACACGACGATTGCAAGGAAACTTCAGCAGTCGTTTCTCATATTTGGCATTTACGGTCAAAGGCAGGTATGATAGAATGGGGCGCATGAGCAGCAGATTTGCC
>CANPXA010000171.1 GCA_947585525.1 uncultured Akkermansia sp.
GGTCCAGCAGCACCAGCGCCACGATGAGCAGAAGCAGGCAAACGGTGGGTCGTTGTTTCATGGGTGGAGTTTTGGGTGCGAATCAGTGGGTGTGTGTGATGGCTGAACAACGCGCACAGAGCCCCTCTTCATCGGCAGCGGGTTCGTAGCGGCGGCAACGCGGGCACATCGCGTGCTCGCTCTTGGTGGCGGTGACTTTCAGCTCGGCGCCGCGTGTGGTGCGCAGTTCCGAGAGGATGAAGAACTCCTTGGCAAAGTCTGCATCCTGCAGCAGTTTGACAACCGCCGCATCCTCTTTTTCCGGGATCGTGAGTTCCACCACAGCCTCATTGTTTTTGTTGAACGCCTTGGCTTTGACTTGTGCTTCAATGGCGACCTGGATGACGCTGCGAATCTGCTGCAGACGGGCAAAAGCGGGCGTGAGACCTGCATCAAATTCGGGATCTGCCGTCGGGAAGTCCTGTTGGTGGACGGAATCGCTGTGCCCGGCAAATTCCCAAGCCTCATCGGCAGTATAGACAAGGATGGGAGCGAGCAGCTTGACGAGTGCGTCAAAGATCCGCGCGATGGCAAACTGTTTGCTGAGACGGCGCGGTGAGTTCTGCGCATCGCAATACAGGCTGTCCTTCGTGATGTCGATGTAGAGGGCCGACAGCTCGTTCGTGCAGAACTGGTTGATCGCGGAGAATACCTTGCGGAACTCGTATGCCTCATAGGCGGCCCTCACGTCGCGAATCAAGGCGTTGAGACGCTCCAGAATCCATACGTCCACCGGTTCAAGTTGAGAGGGACGAGAACCATCGTAGCCTTTGAGGTTGGCAAGCAGGATGCGCAGCGTGTTGCGCAGGCGACGGTAGGGCTCGGTGATCTGCTTAAAGAGATCTTCCCCGAAGGGAACCTCATTCTGCCAATCGACGCTGCTGACCCAGAGTCGCACGATATCCGCGCCGTACTTTTCGTAGAAGTATTTAGCGTTGGTGGGTTTCTGGTAGGTGTCTTGCGCGCTCTTGGACAGCTTGGAGCGATCTTGATTGACGACAAATGCGTGTGTGAGCACCTGCTTGTAGGGGGCGATTTCCCGCCAGGCGCAGGAGAGCATCAGCGAGCTTTGAAACCAGCCGCGGTGCTGGTCGGTAGCCTCCAGATACACATCACAAGGGGCGTGCAGTCCCTCGCGGTGTTCGAGTACCGCGACGTGTGAGCAACCGGAGTCGATCCATACGTCCAGGGTATCTTTTCCTTTGCGCATTCCCTCCGGCAAGCCGAGGCGAGTGCAGAGTTCGGCGTCTGAGAGTTCAAACCAGATGTTGGTGCCGTGCTGTTCCACGAGATCAGCGACGCGACGCACGATATCAGCATCGAGCACGGGCTTGTCCGCGCTGTCGTAGAAGACGGGCAGGGGAATGCCCCAAGTGCGTTGGCGGGAGATACACCAGTCGGGGCGGGACTCCACGGTGGAGGAGATTCGGTTGCGACCCCATGCGGGGATCCAGTCGGTGTGGTCAATTTGCTTCAGGGCGAGGGGACGGAGCTTCTCCATGCTGATGAAGAATTGCTTGACCGCGCGGAAAATGATGGGAGTTTTGGAGCGCCAGCAGTGCGGATATTGGTGCGAGAATTCCTCGCGCCCGAGCAAGAGCCCTCTCTCCTCCAACATGGCGATCACGGCTTCGTTGCTGTCAAATACATGGCGTCCCACTAACTCCGGCACCCCGCATTCCGGCGTGTAGAGTCCATCATCATCGATGGGGGACAGGATGGGCAGTCCGTACTGCATGCCGATGTTGTAGTCGTCCGCACCGTGTCCCGGAGCGATATGCACGGCTCCCGTACCGGTGTCCATGGTGACGAACTGCCCCATCATGATGAGTGAATCGCGGTCCAGGAAGGGATGGTGCGCTTTCTTCCCCTCCAGCTCACGCCCGGTGAGGGAGGAAAGAACCTCCCCCGCCACATGTCCGGTCTTTTCGCAGAAGGTTTCAACGAGGTCCCTTGCCAGCAAATAGGTGTGCTCGGCTCCGTCCTTGCAAAAACGTTGCACGACGTAAACACTGTCCGGGTGAAGAGCGATGCCGAGGTTGCTGGGCAGGGTCCACGGGGTCGTGGTCCAAATGACGACGCTGCAAGAATGTCCGTTCACCGGTTCCGGCATCGGGAATGCCACGAAAATGGCGGTGGAGGTGTCCGTCATGTATTCGACTTCAGCTTCGGCGAGAGCCGTGTGGTGCGCGTAGCTCCATTGCACAGGGCGCATCGATTGGTAAACTGCACCCTCCTCAACGAGCTTGGCAAACACCCGCAACACCCATGCCTCGTACTCCGGTTGCATCGTGACATAGGGATTCTCCCACTCGCCGAAGACTCCAAGGCGACGGAAGGAGGTGCGCTGCAGGTCGATGTATTTGCGGGCAAACTCGGCACAGCGACGGCGGATTTCCGCCGGTTCCAGTCCCTGCGCTTCCTTCACGACTTTCGCCTCAATTGGCAGCCCATGGCAGTCCCAGCCCGGCACGAAGGGAGCGTAGAAGCCCGCCATGGTTTTGCTCTTGATGATAAAGTCCTTGAGAATCTTGTTAAGCGCAGTCCCCATGTGCACGTCTCCGTTGGCAAACGGAGGACCGTCATGCAGGACAAACGAGGGAGCGCCCTGGGACTTACGCCGTTCTACGATGTGGTTGTACAGCCCGGAATCTTCCCATTTTTTCAACCGAACGGGTTCTCGCTGAGTCAGATCCCCACGCATAGGAAATTCCGTCTCCGGCAAAAACAAACTGTCTTTGTAACTCTTCGCACTCGCGCTCATACGCGCGAACTATACGCTCCCATAAGCTTTTTGTCAAGATAAGCCTGGGCAAACGCATTAGGAAATGCGGTTGCTATGTACGATTTACGATTTGAATGTTCGCGCGCTACGCGCGGGATATGCAATGCGTAAGCATTGGTGGTGGGTAAAATCACGGGTGTTTTTTTGTGAGGAAAGCGTCCGGAGTTACGCCATGCCGCTTTGACTCAGCGCCGCCCCATTGACTCGTAGGCACCTCTTTGCTTACTCGCCCTTCGGGCAAAATGCTCACGCATTTTGTCCAACCGCTCTTACCGCCCGCTTCGCGTGCGCCCTACACGGGACCGTCGAGCGTCTTGACGCTTGCTTCGGAGTCGCCTCACGACTCCTCATCCCGTTGGGACAAAAGCTGTCGCCTTTGGCTAATCGACCTAATTAAAAGATCTGTCAAAATGGGCGTGAGGTGATAGAATCACCTCGCCGGAGCGGGAGTTCGCCCATGATATCCGGCGAACTCCCGGCGTGGGGTGAGTTCGATAATCGACCGGCTGCCCATTATCGGGCATGAGGTAAAGAAGGAACCGCCCCACGCCTCGTCAAGGGGGAAGGCGTGTTTACTCGAATAATTGGAAGGTACCGTCCCATGACGAGTCCGAAATTAAGGAGGAACTTCATAGTGGAGCAAAAAGACAAAAAAAGCAAGACTAAATTTTACCTCATTTCCAAAAATTTGATTCCACCTCAAAATTTCATCGCCCGCCCCCGCGCGCAAGCGCGCGAACATCCAAATCAATTCGTAAATAGGCAAGGCGGTCGACGGCCCCGGTAGGGCGCGCGCGAAGCGGGCGGTAAGTCCGATTGGACAACGCGCAAGCGTTACCCGCAGGGTGAGGAGGCAGTGAGGTGCCGACGAATCAACGGAACGCCGCCTCCGCCTGTTGGCATCGCTTTTTCTTGGGACGGGTGTGGGTGGAGTCACACCCGTCCCAAGAAAAACGCGCTTCCAACAGGCGGTCATCGGCGAGTGATGCAACATAAGCCATTGATTATGTACGATGTACGATGTACGATGTA
>CANPXA010000172.1 GCA_947585525.1 uncultured Akkermansia sp.
TGCACGGGGCCGTCGGACGCTTTGCCTCCCCGCGCCGCCGGCGCGCTAACATCCAATTCGTAATTCGTAATTCGTAAATGACTTGTTGCCTAACATCAAATTCGGGCTTGCATCCGGTTAGAGGGATGGTACAATGGGCGGGTAAACGGAACAAAAACCGAAAATATGAGCAATCAATTAAGCGGAACCAAGACGGCTGCGAACCTGGCAACGGCGTTCGCAGGGGAATCTCAGGCGCATACGAAATACCTGTACTACGCTTCCAAGGCGAAGAAGGACGGGTATGTGCAGATAGCGCAGCTTTTTGAGGAAACAGCCCGCAACGAAAAGGAGCACGCCAAAATATGGTTTAAGTTGCTGCACAATGGCAGTGTTCCCGGCACGGTGGAGAACCTGAAGGATGCGGCTGCGGGGGAAAATTACGAGTGGACGGATATGTACAAGACTTTTGCGGAGGAAGCTCGTGCGGAGGGATTTGAGGATATAGCCGCTCTCTTTGAGGGAGTGGGCGCCGTGGAGAAGAAGCACGAAGAACGCTACCGCAAGTTGCTGGAAAACATCGAGGGAGATCTCGTGTTCAGCCGCGACGGAGAGTGCATCTGGCAGTGCATCAACTGCGGACATATCGTCGTTGGCAAGAAGGCTCCGGAACTCTGCCCCGTGTGTGCTCACCCGAAAGCCTACTTCCAGTTGTTGCCGCAAAATTATTGATCATTTTTCACCCGCTGTTTCATACAATTGAGGTCAGGTCGGGTAGATCCCGACCTGACCGCTTTTCTTACGACAGAATGATGTGGAAAGCAAACAAAGCAGGGATATTGACGCTTCTCGGTGGATTGGCTGTTCTCGGGATCGCCTTTGCCATGCTGCAAGGAGAGTCCCCGCAACTGGCGCGACAAGTGGTGGCGGTCGGAGTTTGCGTACTGCTTTTCGGTGTGGGACTGGGTAGTTGGCTCTCTGTGCGTCGCGAGATCAAGCACCACCGGGACACCCCGGGGCAACCGCATTAGAAAATGCGGTTGCTATGTACAAGACAGCCGACGGCTGTAAGGCTGGTTGGACAAAAGCGCAGCTTTTGCCCCTTGGGGTGAGGAGGCAGGGTGGTGCCGACGAGTCAATTTACGATTTACGACGTACGATTTATTTAAGCAGAGTCTGCAAGACAGCATGGCGTAACTAATAACCTCTCTAACTAAACAAGGCTCCTGTTTTTCCCTACCACCAATGCTCCCGCATTGCATATCCCGCGCGCCAGCGCGCTCTCTTCCAAATCGTAAATTGACGCTCCCGCATCCCATTTCCCGATGCGTTTGCTGAAGCGACCTTTTTCTTTGCAGGAGCTGACATAGTGGGAAATGAGAGAGAAATAAAAAACCCCGTCAGGACGCACCCAACGGGGGGGCCAGGGTAATTCCCCAGCGGATGACTGCACCCCTTTTACAACGATATTCGCGACTAGTCAAGCATAAAACACGGGGCTGAAATTCTTATTTGACATTCCCGTCATCCGGTGTTCTAATATCGCCAACGAAGGATTATTCTTTCATATGTTCTCTTTGCCCGCCGGGGGTTGCTGCCCATAACCGGCGGGCAACCTCTTTTCATGGACGATGGAGACAGAGCCGGAGAGACGGCATGGCGTAGCTCCGGACGCTTTCTAACCATACAAGGCTCCTGTTTTTCCCTACCACCAATGCTCCCGCATTGCATATCCCTCGCCACCGGCACGCTCTCTTCCAAATCGTAAATCGTAATTCGTAATTCGTAAATCGTAAATAGGCAAACTCCGTTTGCCTTGACTTTGCGCGAGGGATGGGGCATAATGGGGCAGAAGGAAGCTCATCAAGCAATGTCGTTTTTCATCAAAAATGTGGAGGTAGGGGGCGGCAAGCCGTTTTACATCTTGGGGCCGTGTTCGTTGGAGGGAGAAGAGTTTGCGCACAGCATGGCTCGCAGCATCAAGGAAATCTGCACCCGGCTCGGGGTACCGTTCATCTTTAAAGCGTCGTACGACAAGGCGAACCGCACGAGTGTGAAGAGCTATCGCGGTGTCGGTATGCAGGAAGGATGCCGCATCCTCTCCGACATAGCGAGGGAGCTGGATGTGCCGGTGGTGACGGACGTGCATACGGAGGAACAGGCTGAATACGCGGCGCAGTATGTCGATCTGTTGCAGGTTCCTGCGTTCCTGAGTCGTCAGAGCGACCTTCTGGAAGCCTGTGCCAAGACCGGACGACCGGTGAACGTCAAGAAGGGGCAGTTCCTTGCGCCGTGGGATTGCAAAAACATTTGCGAAAAGATGCTCGCCTTCGGATGCGAGCGTTTCATGCTCTGCGAGCGCGGCACGTCCTTCGGATACAACAACCTCGTAGTGGATATGCGCGGGTTGGCATGGATGCGCGAGTTCGGTGTTCCGCTCGTGTTCGACGCCACGCACTCGGTGCAGCGTCCCGGCGGGCTCGGCGGTACGACAGGCGGAGATCGCGAGCTGGCGCCCGTGCTGGCCAACGCCGCCATGGCCGTGGGGTTGGATGGAGTCTTTATGGAGGTGCACAGTGATCCGGACAACGCCCTGAGCGACGGTCCGAATCAGATACGTCTCAGCGATTTGGAAAAAGTGCTGCGGCATCTGCAAATTGTGCGCGCCGCTTGGGATCAGATACAAATGGATGCCTGACGCCCATGACCGCCCCTCGTCTCATCGCGCTGCTTGTTCTTGCCGTCCTTCCCCTGTCGATGGGTCAGGTGGCGGAGCGCACGGCCGGTGAGGACGAGTTCCCCGCGTTGCAGCTGCTGCCACCCGGCAGCGTGGTGGAGGGCATTTCGTTGCCGCGCTACGAGGAACACCGCGTCACCGCCCTCATCACTGCCAAAAAAATGACGGTGGTCTCCCGGCGCGAAGTCAGAATGAGCGGCATCCGTTCCTTTCTCTACGCTCCCGATGGAGGAGATACAACCTGTGTGCAGCTGACGGAAGCAAAATACGACTTCCGCACCAAGTTGATGCACTCCCTCACCCCTCCCGTGGCTCTGCTCCACCCCCGTTACACCGTGCGCGGCACAAGCGTCATCTTCAGCAACGCCTCCCGCTGCGGACTCGTCAAGGGACCGGTCTCCACCACCTTCCGACTCAACGCCGACGCCACCGTGAAATAAGCAACGCCACTTGCCTCTGTTTGCCATGTGCGGTTTTTCCTCCAGCTTTCGAGTTTTTCTGACAGGCTGCGTCGTCGCTTCCCTCTGCTGCGCCGAGGACTCCCTGCAGGCGGACTTGCAGCAGATGAAGCTCTTTGCGAAGCTCGCCGCCGCCGCCCAGGAGAATATAGCCTCGCTGGGCTCGCTCCCGCCGGCTCCCTTCGACCCACGCTCCGCCATGCCTGAAGCTCCGAAAGGCATGAGCGCCGCGGAGACGGACGGTGGGCTCTTCTTCGACAACGACAACAGCACGCTCACCTACGTCGGCAACGTGCGCTTCAACGACCCCCGGCTCCGGCTTCGCGCCGCCAACCGCGTGTACCTCATCCTCCCCCCCTCCGAGAAAAATGAGGCGGCGCAGGAGGTCATCAAGACGCCGCAGAAAGCCCCCGAGGAGCTGCCGCGCGCCCGGGTTGCCCCGCCGCAGAATCAGCCGGTGAAGCAGGAGCAGCAGGAGAAGAAGACGGAGGAGCCGTCCGCGCCCGTCGATGCCATCGTTGAAAACGCGGCTGTGGACATCCCGAGCAACAAGCTCCTGCTGGAGGGCAGACCGGCGGCGCCCTCCCTCATCATCCACAGGGAGGATGCCAAGCTCACAGCTCAAACGCAGGAGGACCGTTCTCCGGCATGGCTCTTCGC
>CANPXA010000173.1 GCA_947585525.1 uncultured Akkermansia sp.
CTGTAACATTAACTATCTATTCTTAAAAACTCGCCAAATCTTTTTCCTGCGCCTCCAGCGAAATTGACGGAGACCCGTTTGCTTTGGGAAAAGCTGGGTTAAACTTGACTGCACCGATTCTGAAGTTTACAATCCCGCACTCATTACCGTATGGATACGTACCCTCAATTGCATGACGGCTCGCTTTACCAGTGTACCGATGAGGAACTTCTTCTCGCACAAAAAGCTCACATGGAGCTTCTCTATGACTTCAATCAAACGCGTCCGAGCGAAACGCAAAAGCGAGCAGAACTTCTGAACAGGATGCTGGCGGAAATGGGGGAGGCAAGTTTCATCGAGCCTCCATTCTTTGCCAACTGGGGTGGTCGCTTTCTGCACCTCGGGCACCACGTGTACATCAACCATAATCTCTCGCTCGTCGATGACACGCATATCTACATCGGAGATTGCACCAAGCTTGGTCCCAATGTGATGATCTGTACGGCCGGACATCCCATTCTTCCGGAACTGCGCGGCGCTTCCCCTTACCAATTTAACAGGCCGGTGCATATCGGCAGCAACTGCTGGATTGGCGCCGGTTCTTGCATCCTCCCCGGCGTTACCATCGGTGACCAATCGGTCATTGGTGCCGGTAGTATCGTTACGAAAGATATCCCTGCAAGAACCGTAGCCGTTGGCAACCCCTGCCGCATCCTGCGTCCCATTTCCGACCACGATAAACAATTCTATTTCAAGGATAGAAAAATTGATCGGGACATCTTGAAGATGATTTCAGAAGAAGCATTGAACTGATGCACTTTCCGTGAACTGTAGCAGCAGGAGGAGGGATTGATCCGGGCACACCTTCTTTGTGTGCGAGAGATTCTCCATGGGAGGTGAGATAAGGTACCGCTCAATAGCTCCGGACGAGAGTGCGGGTGCGTTCGCGCACGCGACGGACGCGCTCTTGCAGCTCTTGCCTGTAAAGATCGAGGTCGGGCAGATCTCTTTGAGCAACTCCGGAGATGACGGCTGCCTGGGCAATGGCCGGGCAGAGGTAGGTGATCATGCGGGGGTCAAAAGGTTTGGGGATGACGTAATCAGCGCCGAACCGAAGGGGTACTCCCCCGTTGGCGTGCACTACCTCCGTCGGCACGGGCTGGCGGGCTAGATCAGCGAGGGCACGAGAGGCGGCAATTTTCATAGCCTCGTTGATGCTGGTAGCGTGCATGTCCAGCGCCGCTCGGAAAATGTAGGGGAAGCAGCTCACATTATTCACCTGGTTGGGCCAGTCACTGCGACCGGAACCCATGATACAGTCGGGGCGCACCTGCTTGGCTTCACTGTAGGTGATTTCGGGGTCAGGGTTGGCGCAGGCGAAAATGATGGGGTTGGGAGCCATGCTCGAAACCATTTCGGGTTTGAGAAGCCCTTTACGAGAAAGACCCAGGAAGATATCCGCTCCCTGCAGCGCCACCTCCAGTGTGCAGTCTTCGCTCTGGGCAAACATGGCCTTTGTGGGATGCAGATCCAGCCGTCCTGTATGGATGAGCCCCTTGGAATCAAACATGAAGATGTTTTCCCGACGGATCCCGAGAGCCATGTAGAATTTGGCGCATGCAATACCTGCAGCGCCGGCTCCACATACAACGCAGCGCATCTCTTGGAGTAATCGACCGGTGAGGTGTGCCGCATTCAGCAGGGCAGCGCCGGAGATGACGGCAGTACCGTGCTGATCGTCGTGGAAGACGGGAATGTTCATTTCCTCACGAAGGCGCTGCTCCACAGTGAAGCATTCCGGAGCCTTGATATCCTCCAAGTTGATGGCTCCAAAGGTGGGTTCCATCGTCTTGATGACCTCGATGAGAGTTTCTGGCTTTGTGACGTCTAGCTCAATATCAAACACATCCACGTCCGCGTAGATCTTAAACAGCAGTCCCTTTCCTTCCATCACGGGTTTGGCGGCGCAAGCTCCGATGTTACCCAGACCGAGCACGGCTGTGCCGTTGCTGATAACGCCCACAAGGTTACTGCGCCCCGTGTAGAGCGCCGCGTTTGCTGGGTCTGCCGCAATGGCACGACACGGCTCGGCGACTCCGGGGGAGTATGCGAGAGTGAGGTCATCGATGGAAAAGCAGGGCTTACATGGCAGGACTTCCAATTTCCCCGCACGTGGATGCTCGTGGTAAGAGAGGGCTTTTTCTCCTAGGGAATCACTCATCTTTTTGATGGCTCATGAATGAGACCAGAGGCGGATTAGTAACCTGCGATGACCTTCTGCATGGCGTCCATCTGCTGTTCGATGGATTCCACGAGAGCGATTTGGGTACGAGTGCGATCCAAATTGTGCTCCGGTCGGTGGATCTTAAAGTAGGTATCGCCTTCCAGGTAATCGGTGAGGAAACGCATCCCGCATTCCATGGTGAGCAACTTGCCGGAGAAGGGCAGCAGTTCCTTCTCAAGCGGTGTCAGGAACGTTGCCGCTTCACAGTATCCCTTCGCCAATGCCTCAAAGTATTCCATGCGCATGGTGACGAGTTTTGTGTTCTTCTCGTCCTCCGCAGCCGGAGATGTTGAAGTGCGTATCATGTCCCCGAAATCGTAGAGAGAGGATCCCGGCATAGTCGTGTCCAGATCGATCACGCAGATGCCCTCGCCCGTCACGTCGTCAAGCATGACGTTGTTGAGCTTGGTGTCGTTGTGTGTGACGCGCAAGGGGAGCTCGCCACTGGCCAGGTAGTTCACGACTTTGTGGCAATCCTCCTCTCGTGAGAGGAACCATTCAATCTCCCGTTGCACAGTTTTAGCGCGTCCGAGCGGGTCTGCCGCCACTGCATTTTGAAAAGAGTGGAAGCGTTTGGTGGTGTTGTGGAAGTCCGGGATAGTTTCAAAGAGAGGTTCGCCCGGGAGGTTGGCGCCGAGTTTCTGGAAGTTACCGAAAGCACGTGCAACTTCAACGCATTGCTGCGGATTCTCAATCATATCGTAGGTCCGCGCACGATCAATGAAGGTGTACACGCGCCAGACGTTCCCTTCAGCGTCCTGCGAGTAGCATTTGCCATCCTTTGCCGGGATGAGGGTGAGTGTGCGCCGATAGCTGTCCTTGCAGCCTTCCTCCCGGAGGACGCGCAGAGCTTCGTCCGTGACCCGCTTGACGTTTTCCATAAGCGCTATGGGCTGCTTAAAGACGTTGCTGTTGACGCGCTGAAGGATGTAATTGACCCGCAGTCCGGCCTGATCCACCTCAATGCGGTAAGTGTCGTTGATGTGTCCGGAACCGTACGGGACGCCGCATACGTAATCTGCCCGCAGGTCGAAGAGACCGGCTATTGTTTGAATATCGAACATAAGAGGAAGAGGGTAGGGGATTAGCTGAGTTGGGATGGATAGACTCCCGCTTGGATGAGTTCAGCGATGCTTTGTACCACAACCGGTTTGTCACTCGGATAGGTGACGCCCAACCAGGAGGCTTCTGTGCGAAGGACGCGGCAATCGGCGTCGCCGGAGTGGATAAACTCATCCACCACGGTGGGGATGTAGCATTCGCTCTTGAGCTCGGAGCCATGCTCCTTCATGAACCTCTCAAAGTGTGTGGCAACCCTCTTCATAAAGCTCACGGGGAAGACCCAGAAGTTCATGCTCACGAGCTCCTCAGGATCCACCTCCAAGCGCTCGCCGCGCAGGTTGTTTCCCCTGCAGATGCCGTCCGCCTCGCGCTGGATTTTGGTGAATTCCTCAACACGGTGCAGGAAACCATCCTTGATCCCGCAGATGCCACGGTTAACATCCCCATGATCGCTCAATGTGTTCTTGAGGGGGTAGCCGATCATGGCGTAATGCTCTTT
>CANPXA010000174.1 GCA_947585525.1 uncultured Akkermansia sp.
TGCTCGGACTGGAGCAGCCTGCGGAAATGACGGGGCACTCGCTTGTCAGCCATAGCTGACACAAGGTCTTCACGCATCGCCCATGACCGACAATTCATGGGCGATGTGCTATTTACGATCGGAGGGAATTTGCCCGCCAAAGCGGGCATCTTTTCTCTGTTGCCTTGTTTTTCCCTCATTGTTGCAATTTTTCAAACGCATTTGCTCGTCTCGTGGAACCTTGACGCGATGAGCGTGGGCGTGGTATAAGAGAGTGTGCAAATAGAATTGATCACGGCCCGCTATGCTTCTGCAGCCCAAATGAAGGATGGGTTGAGTCCTCTTCGAGAAATACACCTCACCGCCGATGCTGATCGCGACAATCTGAATGTGCTTGTGAATTACGAGCCTCCCTGCATCGAGGAACAACGATTTTGGGTATCGCACCTGAATGCGCAGGAATCCCGCACGATCAAGCCGATGGCGCCCAAACTTTCGTCGTCGCCTCCCGGCGACACACAACCCGTGGAGGGAACCATCCACGTGAGCGTCACGACAGAGGAAGGAGAAACACTGGTCGAGCAAGAACAAGCGCTGCGTTGGCTGTCGGATTCACTCCTCCCGGATCTCACCGAGTACCCCGTGTGGCTCGCGCGCACGGTTTCTGCGCAGGCGGAGGAGATGGACCCCATCGTAAGCCGCATCACGGGAATCACCTCGACATCCGGCGTTGAGGAACGCGTCCGGGCCGTATGGGATGCGCTCCGTCACTTCACGCGAGATTACAAAATTGTCCCGCCGAAAGACGAACAAGCGGTGGAAGTCGGCTGTGCGGTTCGCTGCTCCCTGCGGGAGTTGAAGGAACAGGGCTATCGTGGCAGCCTTGATGCCGCTCTTCTCTTGATCTCGTGTCTCACCCGCCTCCACACCAACGCCTCTCTCATCATCACCGGCGGACAAGCGCTCGTCGGCATTTTTCCGGGAGCCATGCAGAGCTTCGACCATGCGGTGCAGACGGACCGGCGAGGCGTCATGAAGGCAGCGCGGACAGGAGAGTTCACCGTCCTGCGTGCGGCGGGACTCTACGCACCGCTCAGCTACGAAAACGCCGCTGAAGAGGGAGCAAAAATCCTTGCGGATGCACAGGACGATTTCCTCGCCGTGGACGTGAGTTGTCTGCTCCCCGAGCAAGTAACGGCAGCGTCTGATGACGACACAGAGGAAGCCGCGGATCTGATCACGGCGCCGGAATCTTCTGACTCACGCATCGACCGCTGGCAGCGGAAATTGCTCGATCTCTCTCTGCGCAACAACCTGCTGAATACGAAATGGGCGGGCAAGAACAGTCTCCCACTCATCGTGCCGGACGTAGCCGCTCTGGAAGACCGACTGGCCGACGGGGATATTTTTCGCTTCAAGGCACAGTCGGGCAATGATCCCGCCGACCCGGACGTCCAACAACTCGTCGCCTCACTCCTCCCCAAGAAACAACTGGTCGCCGCCATGGAGGAGACCGACCTGCTTCGACGTCTCGGCAGCCTCTATCTGTCCGCTCGTCGCGAACTGGAGGAAAGCGGCTCCAACACCCTCTACATCGCCTGCGGCTTCCTCAAGTGGATTCCCAAGGGAGCTCCGGCGGATCGAGTGTTGCGCGCCCCTCTCATCCTCATCCCCGTGCAGCTCTCGCGCGCATCGGTGAAGGATGGCTACGCGCTGCACGGCACGGACGATGAACCGCGCTTCAACGAGACCCTCTTGGAGCTGCTGCGCGTGGAGTTTTCAATACGGATCAACGAGCTGCAGGACGGGGAACTCCCGCATGACGAGAGAGGGCTGGACGTAGCGCGCATCCTGCAAACCGTGCGGGACAGCATCAGCCGCATGGACGGCTGGGAAGTGGAAGAGCAGTGTCTGCTCGGTCTCTTTTCCTTCGCTAAATTCCTCATGTGGCAGGACCTCATGGCTCGGCGGGAGCAACTACTGAAGAACCGGGTCGTCCAACAACTCGCCGCGAAAAATCGCGGGCAATTCCCGGAACAGGTCGGCTTCCCAAGTCCGGATACCCTCGATCGCGATGAAGACCCCCACACGATCTACACTCCCCTGCCCTCCGACTCCTCGCAGTTGGCAGCCGTGCTGGCGGCGGAGCACGGGAAGAGCTTCGTGCTGGAGGGACCTCCCGGCACGGGCAAAAGTCAGACCATTGCCAACATGATCGCCCACTGTCTGGGGAGCGGCAAGACGGTTCTCTTTGTGGCAGAAAAGGCGGTCGCTCTGGAGGTGGTGCACAAACGGCTCACGCGCATCGGGCTCGGCGATTTCTGTCTGCAACTGCACTCGAACAAGACGCGCCTCGCGGAGGTCATCAGACAGTTTCGTCAGGCGATGGACGGACTCAGCGCGCGCGAGCAGAAGGAAGCGGATCGTACGTGGCAGGAGAGCGTGGACTCCATGCTGAGCGCACGAAATGCGGTCAACGAACTGCCGCAGGTCATGCACCACAAATACCCGGACGGATTGAGTCTGTACGAAGACATCTGCTGCATCGCTCCCGGTGAGAAACTTCCGTCCGTGAAGCCCACTCAGGAAGAACCCCTCACCCTGCCTCATGAAGAGAGACTGCGGCTGCTCAACCTCGCCCACGAGCTGGCAGCCCACGCCAACCTGTTGCAGGGCGACCTGCGTGTGGTGGCGCGCGATATGCTCCGCGCGGATGATGACCCCGAGTGGGAGAACAAGCTCGTGGACGCCTTGCGGCAGGCGCTCCCCCTCATCAAACTCCAGGAGGACATCCTCCGCGAGTGGGCCGACCTCACGAGTTGCTCCGACCAACTTGCCGAGCAACGCATCGTCCTCTTCACTTCCTTGGAGATGGCTGCTGAGCATCCGGGCAACGATTGGTCCGGTATGTTGCCACGCTACGCCGCGCATTCGGCGGAAGTCATCCGTGCCATCGCGGAGCACGCCGACCACTTCCGTCGGCTGCGTGAGAGCCTCAGCGTGACCTACCCAGACAGCGCCGTAATGGATGCCGGACTCGACGAGCAGCGCGCGACCTGTCGCAATGCCCAAAATCGCCTCTTCCCCATGCGTTGGTGGAGCGAACGCTCCTCACGCAGATATCTTCGCTCCATCGGTGCCGGAATTGGAAAAATCAACTGCATGAGCGACCTCGACGCCCTCGTTTCCATGCGAGATGAACAAAGGGCTCTGGACGAAGCGGACACGGCTCTGCTCCCATCCTTCATCAAGGACAAGGGCACCGAATTCTCCCGACAGGATGAGGACGCGGCACAGCGGCTCATCACCCGGCTCAGCAGCGTCACGAGCGAAGGAGAGTGCCTGGCCATCCGACTCATCGACGGTGCCGGCGAGCTCGTCCGGAGCGCCGCAGTCCAACGCTGCATCGTCGCTTGGAAGAGCAACCACATCGCGCTGACCGCCTGCGCGTCACAACTCACGGAGCTGCTGGAGTCCCCTTGCGGTCTGCTTGAGCGTTGTGCGGCGGGCGAAGCACAGGAATGGCTGCAACGGCTGCTCGATACGCGTGAACGGTGGCGCGACGTCACCCTCTGGAACGAAAAAAGACAGGAGGCCGAGGAGTCGGGACTGGGAGACGTGGCGAAGCTGCTAACGGATGGAGAGTGCACGGCGGAACGCGTCGAGGACCTGGTGAAGGTGAACCTCTCCCGTCTCAAGATGCAGGCGGCTGTCCACAGTGAGGGCATCCTCTACCGTTTCTCACCCGCACTGCACGAACAAAAAATTACCGATTACAGCGAGCGCGATTCCCAACTCCGCGC
>CANPXA010000175.1 GCA_947585525.1 uncultured Akkermansia sp.
GCGCGTACGTAGCCCTCCGGGAAGAAGGAGACGAAGGACCTCAGCTCATCATCATCGCCACCGGGTCGGAGGTTGCTCTTGCCTTGGAGGCGGCGATTCAGCTCGGACGGGGTGTGAGGGTTGTGTCCATGCCGTCGATGTGGAGGTTCAATCGTCAGAGCGCGGAGTATCGGGAAGAGGTATTGCCGAGCGGATGCAAGAAGAGGCTGGCGGTGGAGGCAGGGAAAAGAGATTTGTGGTACCGTTACGTGGGCGAACAAGGGGATGTGATCAGCATCGATGACTTCGGCTTTTCTGCGCCGGGGGAACAGGTGCTGCACGACCTCGGTATGAACGTGCCCAACATCGTGCAGCATGCTCAGTCTTTGCTCGCCCGTTGAAGGATCTTTTAAGAAACGAACTGAAACGATCTGCGAAATCATGGCAAAGAGACGTACCATATTGATAACCGGGGGAGCGGGCTTCATCGGATCCCACGTTGTGCGCCGATTCGTGCGCATGTACCCTGACTACCATATCATCAACCTTGACAAGTTGACCTATGCCGGGAATTTGGAAAATCTCAAGGATGTTGAGAAAGAACCGAATTACCAATTCGTACATGGAGATATTTGTGACCTGGAGATGCTGCGTGGGCTTTTTGCGGATGAGGGAGTGGATGGTGTGATTCACCTGGCCGCGGAAAGTCACGTGGATCGGTCGATACGCGACCCATTTGTGTTTGCGCAGACCAATGTGCTGGGGACACTGGCATTGCTACAAGCTGCACGTGAATACTGGGAGAATAGCGAGAGCAATTTCCCTCGCCGTTTTCACCATGTGTCCACCGATGAGGTGTATGGTGCCCTCCAACCCGGTGAGGCGGCGTTTTGCGAAACGACCCGCTACAACCCGCACAGCCCTTACTCCGCCTCTAAAGCAAGCTCCGACCACTTTGTGCGCGCATACCATGATACGTACGGTTTGCCCGTCGTGATCACAAATTGTTCAAATAACTACGGACCCTACCAGTTCCCGGAAAAGTTGATACCTCTGTGCATTCACAACATATGTGAGGGCAATCCCCTGCCTGTCTATGGCAAGGGGGAGAACATCCGGGATTGGCTGCACGTAGAGGATCATGCCGCCGCCATCGATGAGGTCTTCCACCGTGGAAAGGATGGCGAGAGCTACAATATAGGAGGCATCAACGAATGGAAAAATATTGATGTTGTCAAGTTACTCGTCCGCATCACGGATGAATTGCTTGGGCGTCCGGTCGGGACAAGTGATGCCCTCATCACTTTCGTGAAAGATCGCGCCGGGCATGACCTCCGCTACGCCATCGATGCAGAAAAACTACGCACAGAACTCGGATGGGAGCCATCGCATACCTTCGAGAGCGGTTTGCGCGAAACTGTACAGTGGTACCTGACCCATGAAGAATGGGTGCAACACGTCACGAGTGGGGCGTACGAGAGTTACTATGCCTCAATGTACGACTCGTCCAAAAAATAAACGATTTTCAAAGATATGCCCAAAGTATCCGTACTTATCCCGCTGTACAAGACGAACGACGCCGTCTTGAGGGAAACGATTGAGAGCGTGTTGGGGCAGACGTATCGCGACTTTGAATTGTTGTTGTTGGACGATTCGCCGCCTGGGGCGCGCAAGCAAGCGGTGGTGGAGGAATATAAGGACGAGCGGATTCGCTACGAGGTGAATGAGCAAAACCTCGGAATATCCGGTTCACGCAACAAACTCATGGAAATCGCTCGCGGAGAGTACTTCGCTGTGCTCGACCACGACGACGTCATGCTGCCGACTCGGTTGGAAAAGCAGGTGGCATACATGGATGAGCATCCGGATGTCGGGGTTTTGAGTAGCTATGTGGAATGGATGAGCAACCACGGCATTAATCGGCAGCCCACGGATCACCACAGCATCAGCTTGCGCCTGATGACTTCATGCTGCGTGATGCACACGGCTGCTATGTTGCGGCGAAGGGTGATAGAAGAGACGGGTGCCCAATATGAGCAGAGGTGGAGCCCCGCGGAAGATTACGCCCTCTGGCTCTTCCTTATTTCCCGCACCCGCTTTCATGCCTTGCCTGAAGTACTCACTCGCTACCGCTACCACGAAAATAACACATCCAAACTGCAGAAAAAGGAGATGGACACATGTACAGCGGGCTTGCTTGCGTTGGCTGAAACCCAAAATCCCCTTCTTTACAAGGAATATATCTACAGTGTGCCGCACATCATCTTGGTGCGCCTCTTCGGCTTTATCCCGCTTATCAAGGCGGTCGGGCGTCGTAGGTTTGACACCATGCGCTGGGTTGTGTGGCTCTTCAATTTTATTCCCATTCTCATTATTAAAAAGCGATTGAGAAATCAGCCGTAAAAATGAACTCACTTCCCGTTGCTTTGCCCTTGTGCGTCGAAACAAGCGTATGGACACGAGAGAAAGCTCCGGGGAAAATGCAGCAGTACCATGTCAGATACAAAATTTCAACCATTGCCGGGATTCCGAGACTTTGCACCGAAACAGTATGCAACGAGGGATTATCTCTTTCGGGCATGGCGAACGGTAGCGAAAAAGTATGGGTTTGTAGAGTGGGAGGCGCCGACCCTGGAATCGACAGACCTCTACCTCAAGAAAAGTGGTGGGGAATTACCCAATCAACTATTCCGCTTTATGGATCAGGGGGAGAGAGATGTCTCTCTGCGCCCGGAACTTACGGCTTCTCTCGGTCGTATAGTGAGCTCCTGCTATTTGGACTATAACAAACCGTTCAAATGGTATGAGATCGGCTCATGTTTTCGTTATGAGAAGCCGCAAAAGGGCAGGTTACGCGAATTCGTGCAGTTCAACGCGGATATCCTAGGGGAAAAGGGTAGCGGGGCCGATGCGGAGTTGTTGGCGTTGGCTATCGATTGTATGCGCGAGCTGGGGTTCTCCGAGGAGGATTTTGTGGTACGCGTGAGCGACCGGGAGGTATGGATGAATTACGCGCAACAGAATGGAGTCGAGAAGGAGAGGGTGCAGGATTTCCTCGGGGTGGTGGATAAACTTGAGAGAGACAAGCCGGAAGAAAGTGAAAAGAAATTCAGGGCTTTCGGTCTCTCTCGTGAAAAAATCCTCGAGTTCATCGCCAATCCGCCTGAGGGAGTTTCCCCCGTCTTTGATGCTGTGCAGACGGACCTGAAGGCGCGCGGCTTGGGCAACTACGTGAAACTGGACCTGGGAGTCGTCCGTGGACTGGCGTACTACACGGGACTCGTCTTTGAGATTTTCGATCGTGGGCACACGCTGCGCGCGGTGGCGGGAGGCGGAAGGTACGACCGCCTTGTCTCAACGCTGACCGATGGAAGTTTGGATATGCCCGCTACCGGCTTTGCCATGGGCGATGCCGTGATAGAACATCTCATTGAGTCATGTCCGGCGGCAAAGGCGCAAAGAGACGCCGCGTTGGCGCCCAACGTGTGCGATGTGTGCCTGGCGCTTGCTGCCCCCGAGATGCGCGGACAGATGCTCATGCTTGCCTCTACCTTACGCGATGCCGGTGTGCGTGTGGAGTTGCCTCTCGGTGATGTCAAGCTCTCCAAACAACTCAAGCATGCCGAACGGATCGGAGCTACCTTCGCTGCCATCATCGGTACCGAATACCCCATGATTGAACTGAAGCAGATGGCCTCCCGCGTTTCCAAACGCCTCCTCCTTGAGGATCTCATCTGCGAGCTGATCCCTCATAAAAAGTAGCGCCGTCTCGTGTTCAATCCCCGGG
>CANPXA010000176.1 GCA_947585525.1 uncultured Akkermansia sp.
TGTGCATCACTGCGGGCTCCTGCTTTTCGAGTTTGATGAGCTCTTCCATGCCATACCCTATACCCTGTATTAGGTATCTTGTCAAGCGTTTTTTTACGCTTCCATGGAGGAAAATAAGAATTGCATTTCCGGGTGGGCTATGCTTGAATACGGACAGCAACGGGCGGCATGAGCCTGCCTATCAGGAGTCCATATGACATTCCGGCAACTCCAATATGTATTGGCCGTGGCGGCAAAGGGGAGCATATCCGAAGCCGCAAAGGCTCTCTATGTTTCTCAGCCCAGTCTCACCAGCTCTGTGCAGGACTTAGAGGATGAACTAGGCATCACCCTTTTCAACCGGACGAACAAGGGCACGGTGGTTACGGCGGAGGGCGAGGAATTTCTTTCCTATGCTCGTCAAGTGGTGGATCAAGTCGATCTGATGGAGCAGAAGTACGTCGGCAAGAAACGAGGCCGACAGGATTTCTGTGTTTCTGCTCAGCATTACTCCTTCGTCGTGGAAGCATTTGTCGATGTGCTTCGCGACTACGGAGGAGACGAATACGACTTTCGCATCCGCGAGACGCAAACCTACGAAATCATCGAGGATGTGGCGAAACTGCGCAGCCAAGTGGGGGTGCTTTACCTCAACCGGGAAAATGAAAAAGTTCTGCGGCGCACCCTTCAAGCACATGAGTTGCAATTTACCCGACTCTTCATCGCCAAGCCCCACGTTTTTATCGGGAAAAAAAATCCACTTGCCCAGAAAGAAACCTTGACCCTGCGCGACCTGGCGCCCTACCCGCGCCTTTCCTACGAACAGGGCGACCACAATTCCTTCTACTTCGCAGAAGAAATTCAAAGCACGCTGCAGCGTAAGAAAAACATCCTCGTTCGCGATCGCGCTACCCTCTTCAATCTCCTCATCGGTCTCAACGGCTACACCATCTGCAGCGGCGTCATCAGTCGCACCCTCAACGGTCCCAACATTGTTTCGCGTCCCCTGCGCGTTGACGATTATATGGAAATCGGCTACATCACTCACAAACGCGTTCGTCTCAGCCGCCTCAGCGAACAATTCATCCGTTGCCTCCGGACACGCTCAGGCGTCTGACTGTTGCACTTCTCCACCGGCACTTCGTTTGGGTCTTCTATAGAAAAAATCTATAGCAGATGATTATTTCTTTGTATTTTACAAGACCGGAAAAGGGGCGTATAAAATGGGACCTACGCAGGCAGAAACGACCTGCCGTAACACAAAAACGAAAATGGACTACACAATCGTCGGGTTCCCGCGCATAGGGGAAAATCGTGAACTGAAGCGAGCTACAGAAGCATACTTCCGTGGGGGTCAAAGTTCGTCTGAGTTGCTTGATCAGGTAAGGGAGTTGAAAGCCGGTCAATGGGAAAAATTGCGCGAGTGCGGCGTCTTCATGCCACCCTCGCATGATTATTCGCTTTATGACGGTATGCTGGACACGACATGGATGCTCAACGCCGTGCCGGAGAGGTACAAGAGACTCGGGCTGGACGCGACCGGAACGTACTTTGCGATGGCACGCGGCTACCAGGGCGAGCATGGCGACGTGACGGCTCTGTCGATGAAAAAATGGTTCAACACCAATTACCACTATCTCGTGCCGGAGCTTGAGGACGGTATGACCCTGCGCCCGGAACACATGGATTTTCTCGATGATTTCATACAGGCAAAGGAACTCGGCATCGAAACCCGTCCTGTCATCATAGGTCCCTTCACCTTCCTCAAATTAGCTCACTGTTCCGGCGACAAAAGAGATTTTGTGCAACCCCTCGCCGAAGCATACGCGGACATACTCAACGCAGCCGATCATCATGGCGTGCGCTGGTTGCAGATCGACGAGCCTTCCCTCGTCACCGACCTGAGTGCGGAGGATGTATCTCTCTTCCGTGCGCTCTACGAAAAAATCCTTACCGGTCGCGCGAGGAACCATGAGACGCGGACGCTGCTGCAGACGTACTTCGGCGATGTCCGGGACTGCTACGGGGAACTCATCGCCCTGCCCTTAGACGGCATCGGGTTAGATTTTGTGGAGGGGAAACAGACGGCGCAACTCATCGCCCGCTACGGCTTCCCGAACGATAAAACGCTCTTCGCCGGTCTCGTGAACGGCAAGAATGTGTGGCGTTGCAACTATGAGAATGCACTGAAACAACTGCGTGACATCCGGAAGGTCACAGAAAACGTGATCATTAGCACATCGTGCTCGCTGCTCCACGTTCCCTACACCACGGCGCACGAACCCCATCTGCCGAAAGAGGTCACGGCCCACTTAGCCTTTGCCTACGAGAAACTCGAAGAGCTGCGCGAGCTGGGACGTCTCGCGGATCTTGAACACCCCGCGCAGGATGTCGCCTACAGTGCCAACGTGCTCCTCCACTCCGACGGTCCTCTCCATGCCAACCCCGAGGTGCAGCGCAAGGTAGCCTACCTCACCGAGAAGGACTTTATCCGCAACACCCCACGCAAGGAGCGCCAGAAAATCCAGCGTGAGCAGCTCCGGCTCCCGCTCCTGCCCATCACGACCATCGGCTCCTTCCCTCAAACGGAATCGGTCAAGCGCAACCGAGCCAACCTGCACAAAGGCGTGATCAGCCGGGAAGAGTACGAATGCCTCGTGCGCGCCGACATCAGGCGATGCATTGAACTCCAGGAGCAACTCGGGATCGATGTGCTCGTTCACGGCGAATACGAACGCAACGACATGGTGGAGTACTTCGGCGAAAATCTCGATGGCTTCATCTTCACCCGTAACGCATGGGTACAGTCCTACGGCACTCGCGCTACCAAACCGCCTATCATCATCGGCGACATCTCGCGCAAAGCGCCCATTACCACCCCCTGGATCTCCTACGCCGCCTCCCTCACCTCCAAACCGGTCAAGGGTATGCTCACGGGACCGACCACTATCCTCAACTGGTCGTTCCCACGAGAGGATGTTCCTGGCTCTGTGTCCATGTACCAGATCGCTCTCGCCTTGCGAGAAGAAGTTCTTGAACTGGAAAAGGCGGGCATCCGCATCATCCAGATCGATGAGGCCGCCCTGCGCGAAAAACTGCCCCTACGTCATGCCGATTGGCACAGCGAGTACCTCGACCACGCCCTGCGCGCTTTCCGACTCTGCCACTCCGGTGTGCAACCCTCCACGCAGATCCACACCCACATGTGCTACAGCGAGTTTGAGGACATCATCCCGGAGATTGACGCGCTGGATGCCGACGTCATCACCTTTGAAGCCTCCCGTTCCAAGCTCACCATCCTGCGTGCCCTCGTGCAGAACCATTTTGAGACCGAAGTGGGACCTGGCGTTTACGACATCCACTCCCCGCGCGTGCCGAGCGTAACGGAGATCGCCACCTCTCTCAAGATGATGCTGCGCGATATCCCGGCCGACCATCTCTGGGTCAACCCGGACTGCGGTCTTAAAACCCGCAATCTGCCGGAGACCGTCTCCTCCCTCAAGAACATGGTGCGTGCCGCCGACTGCGTGCGCGCTACACTGCGCTGATCATCCTCCCGAGGCACAGGTGCAAGGATTCTCTCCTCACCGGTGCCTCGCTTTTCCCCAATCGACCCCACGCACCATCCGCACGTGGCAAAAAAGAATTGCTACCGGGTAGAGTTTGTGCTTTAATCGGCTCCGTCGCGTGATGCAGCTGTCAAAAGCCGCGCATGCGAGTTCTCTCGGGAGGCGGCGACGAGCCGCAGGAAATAGATGGGAAAGGCTG
>CANPXA010000177.1 GCA_947585525.1 uncultured Akkermansia sp.
CATCGTACATCGTACATCGTCCATCGTACATAACCAATGAGTTATGTTACATCACTCACCGATGACCGCCTGTTGGGATCGCGTTTTTCTTGGGACACGTGTGAAGAAAACCATGTGGGGTAAAAATGCACGGAATTGTCATCTTGGACTCGACAATTGAGGCAAAATGTGGTTTATTCGCTGCATACGAAAAATGAAGTCATACGTCATATTTGAGAAGATGGATGAGGAGACGATACGCGTTTTCTTGGAGTGGATGAGAGAACAAGAGCGCAACGTCTATCGCGCCGCAGTTGCAGAGTTGGCTGCTCTTAAGAAGCTACGCCCTGTCTATGTGCGGCAGAAGCCCGTGGCTGAGCAGTACGCCTGGTTGAAAAAGATGCTCAGTTGGAAGCAAGCTGAAACCATAGCGGATCATCTGCTCCAAGTGTGGCTCGTACGGAAGCACACCAATATGCTTGTCTCCTTCCTTGACACCTTGGGGATAGCTCATAACGGACAAGGTGTGTTGGACGTATTGCCGGAGACTTTGGATGAGGAAAAGCTCAAGAAGGGTGTTGACGACCTGTTCGCGAAATACCCGGCAGGAACGGTTTCGCTGTACCTGCATATGTTCCAGAATCAGACTCCGAAAGGCTGGGATTCTTTGCAGAAGATACTGGACGAGGATCCTCGCATCACTATCCGTTGAGAGTTTTCTTCATTGTCCTGCCCGACCGGATGTCGCCCGATGACGGAAGATGAGCAATACATGGCTCAAGCCATCCGAGAGGCGGAAAAGGCTCGTGCCGCCGGGGAGGTGCCCTGCGGCTGCGTCATTGTGAAGGAGGGACGGGTCATAGCCCGCGGTTGGAACCAGGTGGAGGCGCTCAAGGATGCCACCGCTCATGCGGAGATGCTCGCTCTGACGGCAGCCGAGGCAGCCGTTGGGGATTGGAGACTGGAGGGCTGTACGATCTACGTCACCAAGGAGCCATGTCCCATGTGCGCCGGAGCGATGGTGCACTGTCGGCCTTCGCGCGTCGTTTTCGGTATGCCGGATCCCAAAGGGGGAGCCTGCGGGGGATGGATCCATTTATTGGACAGCAATCCTCCGCTCAACCATCGGTGTCCCGTGCAGGGAGGTGTACTCGGAGAAGAATGTTTGGAGCAATTCCGCAGCTTTTTTCGCTCGGCACGGGATGCGGCTAAACGCGATAAGCAGCGAGAAGTCCCCAAAGATGCTCCCCAGACTTGAAATCTACCTGAACTCGCATCCCAAGTGGATCACAGCCCGCTGGCTCTGTGCGTGTGAACAATCTCTCCCGCTCCTCGTCCAAGCCCTCCTTGCCTGTCCCAAGGGACCCCAACACGTGCTCAGCTCCCTTGAGACAGTTGAAATCTCCATCGTGAATGATGCCGCTATTGCCCGTGTACACGCCGAGTTTTTGAATCTGCCCTCAGCCACGGACGTCATCACCTTTCCCTACGGTGAAATCATCGTGAGCGCCCAAACCGCCCGTCGTTTCGCCCGCGCTCATTCCCTGTCCCCTACCTGCGAACTCTTCCGCTACATCACCCACGGTCTTGTCCATCTCCACGGCTACCTCGACTCCACGCCCGAGCAGCGAGCAGAACTCTTCGCTATCCAAGAACCTCTCGTCGAACAATTTTGCCCTCCGTCCGATCCCGATGTCATGGACATGACTCGGTAAAATTGTCCCAATCATCGATCAAGGCCATCACACATACATCCGTCCCAAGAAAAAGCGAGTCCAACACGCAGTTATCAGCAGATGATACAGCATAACCCATTGGTTATGTACGATGGACGATGGACGATGTGAATTTTAGCGTGCTACGCGCGTTTTTGCAGAGCGAATGCGCAGCGGAATTTTTGAAACAAGGTGAGTTGTTGGCTAGAAAGCGTCCGGAATGATGCCATGCCAAGCATACCGCTCTGCTGGATCGTCCATGAATTGCTGTCTTATCGGCTTACTTTCTTTGTCTAGAGGAAACGCATGGGGAATGGATTGAATGAGACCAGAGAAAATTTTCCTGGGACACGTGTGCATCACACGGGGTAAGGCGGTTGTTCTGCGACATCCAACGCACCGGGGGAAAACAACGACCGCCGCACGAATGCACGTGAGGCGGTCGGAAAAAGGATAAAAGACAAACCCGGTTAGCCGAGAACTTCAGCTCGCTCCTCAAGAAGCTCCTTACAGGTGGCGTCTATCTTCTCGCGCGAGAAGGCGTCAACAGGCAGCCCCTCGACAATGGTGTGGGAACCATCCTTGTTGGTGCGCGTGGGCTGGGAGCAGATGATGTCCGCCGGAAGACCGTACTTGGAGCCGTCGGAGTAGCTGGCCACGGAGAACCAGTCACCCTCCGGCGTTGGGGTCACGAGATTCTTCACCGTCATGAGCGCCGCGTTGGCAGCCGAAGCGGCAGAGGAAGCGCCGCGGGCCTGGATGATAGCGGCGCCACGTTGCTGAACGGTTTTGATAAACTCGCCCTTCAGCCATTCGGTGTCGGAGATAACCTCGGTCACCGGCTTGCCATTGATCTTGGCATTGGTGAAATCCGGGTACTGGGTAGAAGAATGGTTGCCCCAAATAGTCATGTTGGTGACAGAGGAAACAGGTACCCCGGCCTTGGCGGCAAGCTGGCTCTTAGCACGGAACTCATCCAACATTGTCATGGCAAAGAAGTTTTCCTTCGGCAGCCCGGTGGCATTGTGCAGGGCAATGAGGCAGTTGGTGTTGCAGGGGTTGCCCACGATGAACACCTTGCAATCGGGCGCAGCATTCTCAGCAATCGCCTTGCCTTGTCCAACGAAGACCTTGCCGTTGATGCTGAGCAAATCCTTACGCTCCATCCCCGCCTTGCGAGGCACGGATCCCACAAGCATACACCAGTTGGCGTCCTTGAAAGCGACTGCCGGGTCATCCGTCGCAACAATCTCCTTCACCAAGGGGAATGCACAGTCGTCCAGCTCCATCACTACCCCGTGCAGCTTGTCCATACAGGGAGTAATTTCGAGCAACTTGAGCACGATGGGCTGATCCTCACCCAACATATCTCCCGCCGCAATGCGGAAAAGCAAGGAGTACGCGATATTGCCGGCAGCGCCGGTCACAGTCACAGTTACAGGAGTCTTCATACGGCGTCTATTATGCTCCCATAGCCGCGCGGGGTCAATGCTAATGTATGATGAAGGGTGCTTTTTTTATGCACGCGGCATTACGTCAAAAATAAGGTCGCCGCAAAAGTAAGGACAAAAGTCGCTGCACTGACAAGAACCATCTCGCTTTCCCTATCACAAACCATTTCGGCTAAGGTTGCCGTTTCATTGAGAGCTTTGATCCTTTTTTGTGCTTGATCCATGCACTCCTCATAACCAACAATCCTCGTTTCAGTTTTTTTCACTGGTGCGAACTCTTTCCTTGGGTGATGGCGAACCACGATCGAGTCGTCGCAGTATCGGACTATTCCAAGCAGAACGAGAGCGAGTATCACGATCAACGCTCCTTTTTTTTCATAGGACGCTTTCATCGTATCTTTCAACCTTATTCATTGTCGCCAAATGAGTATATAAAGACAGGCTCCCTATGGAGTCAAGCTATTTTCTCCAATCACAGCCATGCATCACATGGGGCCTTGCGAAAGAAACGCACCGCTAATAAGGCATCCTTCCTGTGTCGGGCACTCGTTCGAGTCTCAGATTAGGAGTACCGAGAGCTTTAAGTTT
>CANPXA010000178.1 GCA_947585525.1 uncultured Akkermansia sp.
CTCCGCTTTTATCCCTCCGCGCAGGTGACAACGGTACACCCTCCCCGGCGGCATGATCACTCCCGGTGGATCCAGTTGCATCCCCTTCTCATTGTAGCTGACGACCAAGTAATACCTACGCCAAGCTCGGTGCTTGAAGTAAAGCAGCACGCCCGCTGCCACGATGGCTGCCTGCGCCATGGCAAAGTGCGCATAAATGAGCAGACGCAAATGGCGCGCCCTCTCGACCTCCTCCACGCCCGCCATTCTCTCCCCGCAGATCACCGCACCCAACACGGCGGCCACAAAGACCCCCGAACATAGCAACAAACCCCATTCTGCGCGTGTTCGTTTCGCCATAGAAGAGGGGAGACACATTACACGCTCGCGTCGATCTCCGTCGCCGCCTGCACTTCCCTCACCAGCGTGTTACGGCGATCACACATATAGACGACCGGCGCGGCGATGAAGACGGACGAGTAGGTGCCCACGATGATACCGAGCAACATCGTGATGGAGAAGTCGCGCATGGCAGGTCCTCCCAACGCGATGAGGGCAACGAGAACTGCCAGTGTGGAAAGCGAGGTGAGCAGCGTGCGAGGCAGGGTGCTGCTGATAGCCTCGTTGATGATATCGCTCAGATCATCTTTGGGACCGGCGTAGCGCAGTTGCTCACGAATGCGGTCAAAGATAACGATGGTGTCGTTGATGGAATACCCCGCCACTGTCAGGAACGCGCCGATGTGGATGATGGACAGCTCTGTCCCCATCAGAACGACCAGTCCAATGACTGCCAGCACGTCATGGGCGATCGAAAGCAAGGCCGCCACGGCGAAGCTCCATTCGAAGCGCACCGCCAGGTAGATCGTGATCCCCAACATACCCGCCAGCAACGCCCAGCACGCCGTCCGGAAGAAGGTCGAGCCCAGCGATGCGCTCACATCATCCACAGATTCGGCAGGAAGCTGCTTCATGCCCGGCACCTGTTCACGCAGGGTGGTGTTGATGAGAGAGGCCTCTTCTTTACTGGCGCAGCGTATTTTGATGTTGCGATCCGTCCCGGCATTCACGAATTCCTGCACGGTGGGGAGCTTGGAGAGTTTCATCCCTTGTACAGTGCTCTCCACTTGCTTGTAGTCCACCTGAGCCTCGCCGGGGATAGCGTACGTGATCGTGGTGCCGCCGGTGAAGTCGATACCCAGCGCCGCGTCCTTCTTCACCAGCACGGCATACGCAAGGGTCCCGACGATCACCAGCAGAGAGCACGTCACGCTCACCTTGCGCCAACGCATAAAGTCAAACTTCTGACCCTGGAACGGCGCGTGGCTGAACCTGAAGTCCCTGAGCAACCCGAGGTGTTCCGCCCAGAAGAAGAGCACACGCGTCACCACGATAGCGCCGATGAGCGAGGTGATGATACCCACACTCGTGGTCACGGCGAATCCCTTGATGGAACCGCTCGCGAGCCAGAAAAGGATGACAGCCGTGATGAGAGAGGTGATGTTGGAATCCCAAATGGCAGAGAAAGCTTTGTCGTACGCCACTCGAAGAGCCACGAGGAAACTTCTTCCGTTCAAGCGTTCCTCCCTCATGCGTTCATAGATCAGCACGTTGGCATCCACCGCCATACCCATTGTCAGCACGATACCCGCTATGCCGGGCAGTGTCAGCACAAAGCCGAACAAACTCATCAAACCCACCAGCGTCAGCGCATTCAAGGAGAGTCCCACCATCGCCACGATGCCCGCTACCCGGTAGTACCAGTAGCAAAACACAAACACCGCCAGCAGTCCCACAATGCCGGCAAAGGTTCCCTGCTGCAGCGCACTCTGTCCCAACTGGGCGGACACATCCTTGCGGCCCTCCACCTTGAGATCGCTGGAGAGCGGGTTGGCCAGCGCCTTGGAAATGTCCTCCGGCTCACCCTTGCCCAGCAACCCGGAAATCTCGAACTCCTTGTGCAACGTGCTCTGCACCACCGGCGCACACTTTACCTGCCCGTTGAGAACCACGGCGAGGCGGTCCTGTCCCTTTCTCATCCTGCCTGTAAGACGTCCCATGCGCCCGGCTCCGGCGCGATTCAACACAACGGATACGTACCCGCGCCGCGCATAGTTCGGGTAGGCGGAAGAAACCTCCTTACCGGTGATATAGACGTCCTGCTGCATAGCGGCGTGCGGTTTTTGCAGCACGTAGTACTGGAGCAACTGATGCCCTTCCTCATCCAGGATGGGCTCGTTTGTCTCGTTGTTCACCATGGGCTCAGGCAGGAGTTGATAGTCGTTCAGTCCCATCTTCGCCGGGATGCGCAGCACGGGCGCCCTCCCTACACGCTCTCCCGCCTTCTGTGCGTCTAAATACGCCTGCCTCTTCTGCCTGTACCCCTCAAAGTCCACCACGGGTTTTCCGGTGTCGGGGTCGATGCTCATCATCTGCGCAACCAGTCTGTCGTTGTCCGGGTGAACCGCAAGAAGCTCGAGTTTTGCCATCTTCGTAAGCATATTGACCATGGCCTCGATCTTCTCCTTGTTGCGTTCCTCGTTCTGCGTGTCTTGCTGCGGGATCTGGATGAGGATCTTGTTGTTCGTGTGAATAATCTGCACCTCACTGGTTCCGGTGGAATTGAGTCGCTCTCCCAGAATATTGCAGGCCTGCTGCATATCCTCTTCGGTCGGAGGAGTCGGTCTCCCTGTCTGATCGTCGATCTTCGGCTGTACCTCCAGCGTGAGCTCCACGCCGCCACGGATGTCAATACCATAGTGCATCCCGTTCACAAACAACGACATGATCGAAAATGCCGCCAATCCCAATATGAACAGGGTCCCCGCATTCCTCTTCATCTTGTCGTTTTCCGACGCCAGATACCAGAAAAACAACCCCACCAGCAACAAACCCGTGAAGAAATAAAAAAACGGTGACTGTGTCAGTTCTGAAAAAAATGATTCCATGTCCTTGCGCGCGTGTGAAGTTGCGCGCCCCATTCTGCCAGTTTTGCCCCTCGAGGTCAAGCCTCCTTTCTTCTCCCCTCAAGCAAATACACTTTTTCCCCCGCAGAAAATCCGTGCCCTCGGTACAGACATGACTTCATGTCAGCAAACTGAAAATGAGGAACCGATGCGCTGGCCATGAGACACACTATCAATCTCAACACCAATATGTTAAAAACAAATGTTCATGCGAAAGTATCTCCGACTCGATGTCGGCATAGAAAATCTTCCCGAGGCTAAAGGACGGAGATTCCCTCCTTCGATCACACTCCTCAAAGAAATTCGCTTCATCTCAACTTGCCCCAACTCCGGCTCAGGGTAAACGCATTTGAGAGAAGCTCATCAACGGAGAGAATGCTCTTATTGATTGTTATCATCGTTTATACGCATCAAAAATCGTGATAATCAGCGATCATCATGATGATGACTCTCAAGAAGCCTTCTCGTTTGCCAAATTCGCGGCGTAGCCGCCGAACTCCCCATATCGTAAATCGTAATTAGGCGGCATCAGCCGTCTCGCCCCTTTCTTTCCACTACCAACCCGTGCTCCCTCCTTCCACCTTCGCTTTCGCTCCGCATCTCCGCGCGCAAGCGCGCTAAAATCCAAATCGTAAATCGTAATTCGTAATTCGTACATAGGCAAACGCATTTCCTAATGCGTTTGCCGCGGGCTTCTGAGGTACGCGATAAATTGAAGCAGGGCGCGAGCGCGATGAGAGATGCGGTTCTTCTCTTCGGCGGGAAGTTCGGCCAAAGTGCAGGTAGA